>VFJK01000131.1 GCA_009886125.1 Geobacter sp.
GTCTGTTCGGTGATACCATGCAGAGCAGCCAGATCAAGACTGCCAAGGCCGACAGTGCCCGGAGCATCCGCGGCCTTTCTCCGGAGGTAGACCAGTATGCGAAACAGCGTGGCACGCCTGAATCTTTCAAGAAGGAACTGGACAAGGTCCTGGCCCGGAAGGTGAGTCCGAAAGAGCTCAGGGCGTTTCTGAAAGAAGGCAAAATCGGCGAGTATGCGCAGTAAGGAGGCAGCAATGAAACGGGTATACCTAGCAGTAGTATTAAATCTTCTCTTTACTGTCGGCATCGCTCAGGCCGGTTTCTTCGACGAAATCGAGAAGCTCGCCAATCCTGATTCCAAGGAGAGCAAGATCCTTTCCGGTGCAACCCAGGTGGTTTCCAGCTCAAAAGAGATGGATTACGCGACCGAGCGGACCATAGGAGAATCCCTTGCTCTTGAAAGCCTCCAGCGCTTCGGCAAGCCGGTCGACAATGAAGCCATTCAGAAATATCTGAATCTTGTCGGCAATGCGGTTGCCGCCAACAGCAAGCGGCCTACCATCCCCTACCAGTTTGCCGTGCTTGACAGCAAGGTACAGAACGCCTTTGCCGCTCCGGGCGGTGTCATCTTCATCAGCAGGGCGCTGCTCAGCACTATTGAAAACGAGTCGGAGCTGGCCGCTGTCCTGGCCCACGAAGTCGGGCATATTTCTGCCAAGCATGCCATCAGGAGCATCCGCCGTGCCCAGTTCATGCAAGGGGTCGGGACGATCACCGCGGCCTCCATGAAGGGGGACCAGGGGAAGCAGTTCGAATCCATGATCGGCGACCTGCAGTCGGTGCTTTTTGACAAGGGGCTGGACAAGGGGATGGAGTTCGAAGCGGACGCAGCTGCGATGGAGACGGCATATCGGACCGGCTATGATCCGCGCGGGATGATCACCGTGCTGAAAAAACTGCAGAAGATCGAAGCTTTCAGCGTCAAGAAAGGGTCGTGGTACTCAACCCATCCGCCGCTTTCAGAAAGGATCGCAAAGCTTGAAGCGCAGCTGAAGAGCTATCCGGATGCTGCATCGCAGGCCACAGTGAAGAGCCGCTTTGCCAAACAGGTAAAGTTGTGAAGTTCAGTGCCAGACGGGTCGGTCCCTGCGAATGAGAGACTTTAAACGAGGTCAGCTGTAAGGGGCATGTGTAGCTTTCTTTTCAGCCGCTGCATGAACAAAAAGCTGTTCATGACTGCTGACAGGACATCTCTGCAGAGGGGGAGGCGTAAGTTGATAGGCAACCGGCTGCGAGTGGTCTGCCAGAAGCAGGTCCGGATCGAAAACGGAGTTGAATTTCCAGAGGCTGCGCAGGAAATTAGTCTGGCCGTGCAGGAGATGACCGGCGATGATTTTTGCCGTCTCCTTTAAAGCAGCCCAGCCCAGGTGTTTCATATTCATGACCTGTTGGGTCTTGACGAATTCCTTGTAGAACTCTGCAAGGGGAAGCCTGGTAGGCAGTACAGCATGCTGGATGTCGAACAGCCGGTAATCGAGGGAGGTCAGGTCGCGAGGTTCGGTATACCAGTTCTCCGTGCCCGGATAAGGTGTCATGACTGAAACACTGACTATGTCAGGGACCTCCAGGCACCACTGCCTCAGTACCTCGAAGCGCCCCCTGTCCCAGTCCGGGTCCGCAATGATATTCAGGGCGACACAGAGATCCATTGCCCTGGCAACTTCGAGCGCCTCGAAATTGTTCCCCAGGTTGGTCCTTTTTCTGAATGATTTCAGCCCCTCCTCATCGATTGCTTCAAGGCCTATGAAGACAATATCCAGGCCGATCTCTTTCCAGAACTTGAAAACATCCCTGTTCCGGATCAGGACATCGCCACGGGTCTCAATGTAATATTTTTTCTTGATCCCTTTGCGGGCGATTGCCTCACCGATCTCCATCGAGTGCTTTTCATTGACAAACGCCACGTCGTCCAGGACAAAGACCCCGGGCTCCTTGATCCGTGCGAGCTCCTCCACAATGGCTTCCGGGCTGATCAGTCGGTAGCTTCTGCCGTAAAAGGTCCAGGCACTGCAGAATGAGCAGTCCCATGGGCATCCACGCGTGAATTCGATCGAGGCACAGGGGTCAAGCACTCCGATGAAGTACTTGTTGCGATGTTTGAGCAAGTCCCTGGCCGGTCGCACCAGATCCAGGCTCTCTACCAGAGTGGGTAACGGTCCTGCGCCGTCAATGGTTACTGCGCCCGGGACCTTTATTATCGATCCGCGATCTTCCTCCCATGCTTTCAGCAGCAACGGGAAACCTGCTTCTCCTTCGCCGCGCAGTACACAATCGATGCTCCCTCCGCCATGCTTTAAAACTTCATCAGGAATGAAAGATGCGCTATGCCCACCGACCACGACAAAGCATTCCGGCAGCAGAGTTTTGGCAATTTTTGCAAGATCTGCGACTTCAGGGGTATTTGCAAGATAGTTGAGTGAAAAGGCAACCACATCCGGCCGCCACTTTTTGAGAGTATCGTGATATTCCCGGCAATCTTCCGTCTGGAGGTCGATCAGACGGACATCATGTCCGGCCAAGCGTGCTGACTGTGCAACCAGTTCAAGGCCGAGCGGTTCCAGACGTAAAAAAACTTTTGCAGACATCAGACTTCCGGGTTGAATTGCCAGAACTTTCATGGAATACCCCTGGAGAATAGTAAATTAGTGACAGTACACGTAAAATAGTCCATTTTCACAGCTATTGAAAGAATTAGTTAATCCTGTCAGCTAACGATAACCAGGGTATGCAGTTCAGTCCTTTAAAATCCGGATTCGTTGATTTTTATTTTCTGAGTCAGGATAGGCATGACTCTCATATGATCCCCTCCACTGTTGAACTCCATATCCCGTGAATTTAATTTATTCCGTTCATCATGGCAAATCCGGCTAAAGATGATTATAGTCATGTCATGGTAATGGATGCAGCAGAGGAACAATCCCGGCCGGCACCCTGGCCGGCTGTCGAGCCGGGGCGGATCATCCCCGGCCACCCGCAGGAGCTTGGCCGTGAGCGTGCCCGGATCTGGGCGCTGGTGCTCGATGCCCGCAGTGTCCCCTGCTGTCTGGAGCAGCCGTCCCCTTCATACTGGGAGCTGCATGTCCCTCCGGAGTATCTGGATAAAGCCTGCACCGAGATCTCCCTGTATGAAAAGAAAAATCTCGGCTGGCCGCCACCGCTGCCGCCCCCACGTCCTCTGGTGGAAAACACCCTCTCGACGCTTTCCATTCTCATCCTGTTGGCAACCTTTTATAATATCGTCCGGCTCGATCTCCTGCTTCCCGGCGGCATCAGTCCTGACTGGATCGAGACCGGCAGCGCCCAGGCTGCCCGGATACTGAATGGTGAGTGGTGGCGGACCATAACCTCGCTGACCCTGCACCGGGATGTCGCCCATCTTCTCGGTAATCTCGCCATAGGCGGGGTGTTCGTCTTCCTGCTCTGCCGCGAGGTCGGTTCCGGTCTCGCCTGGACTCTGATCCTGGCTTCCGGAAGCCTCGGCAATCTTGTCAATGCCCTGGTACAGCCGGCCGGACACAACTCGGTCGGCGCCTCCACTGCCGTGTTCGGTACTGTCGGGATTCTTGCAGCACTCAACATGGTGCGCTACCGGCATCATCTGCAAAAACGCTGGGGACTGCCGGTAGCTGCGGCACTGGCGCTGCTGACCCTCCTCGGTACCGAGGGGAAAACCACCGATCTTGGCGCTCATTTTTTCGGTTTTGTCAGTGGCGTGCTGCTCGGACTGCTGGCGGAACAGATCATCTCCAGGCGAGGCTTCCCCGGAGCTGTCCTGAATGCGCTGCTGGCACTCTCCGCAAGTCTGATCGTCCTAATCTCATGGCTGGCAGCTGTTGTTGCGGGTTGAAGTTTAAATCGTGAAAAAAGCGGTTAGCCACAGATAAAGGCTGATAACTGCGGGCACCTTACCACCCCTAGCCCCTCCTAAAATAGGAGGGGGACTATAAGCTCCCCTCCTTACAAAGGAGGGGTTGGGGGTGGTTGGGTTTATTCCCAACCCATGACTGCCCAAAAGAGAGGCAGTCACCTCTTCATCTTCTTGCTACAGGCCCTATCCTGCAATTAAATTCCCATCAATAACAGCATATTGGCGCTTGGCACGTCCGTTGCTAATCTTCTTGTAATCATAAAATTAAAGTAAAAGGCGGAGCAGATTATGGCCAGACCCGATTATTACGACGCACCGGAGTGCGATATCGACCAGGCAAAAGGCGCTCCCAAGTTCTGCAAGAAATCGGAACCGGGTGAGGGGACGGAGCGCTCCTGCGCGTATGATGGTGCCCGGGTCGTGCTGATGCCGATCACCGATGTCATCCATCTGGTCCACGGACCGATCGCCTGCGCCGGAAACTCCTGGGACAACCGCGGCGCCCGCTCTTCCGGCTCCCAGCTGTACCGGCGCGGCTTCACTACAGAGATGCTGCAGAACGATGTCATCTTCGGCGGCGAGAAGAAGCTCTATAAGGCGATTCAGGAGCTTGTCGGGCGGTATCCTGAGGCAAAGGCGATCTTTGTCTATGCGACCTGTGTCACCGCCATGACCGGCGATGATGTGGAGGCGGTCTGCAAGGCTGCAGCAGAAAAAATCTCCATTCCGGTCATCCCGGTTAATACCCCAGGTTTCATCGGCGACAAGAACATCGGCAACCGGCTGGCCGGAGAGATCCTCTTCAAGTATGTCATCGGCACGTCAGAGCCGCATGTGCTGGGCGAATATCCGATCAATCTGATCGGCGAATACAACATCGCCGGTGATCTCTGGGGGATGCTGCCGCTGTTCGACCGGCTCGGTATCCAGGTCCTCTCCTGCTTCAGTGGCGATGCCCGTTTCGAGGAGCTGCGCTACGCCCACCGGGCAAAGCTGAACGTGATCATCTGTTCCAAGTCGCTGACCAATCTTGCCAAAAAAATGCAGAAAACGTACGGCATGCCGTACATTGAGGAGTCGTTCTACGGCATGACCGATACGGCCAAGGCTCTGCGGGACATTGCCCGCGAGCTGGATGATGTTGTAAACGGTCTGGAAAAGCGGACTATGTCGGATCGTGTCGAGAAGCTCATCGAAGAGGAGGAGGCGAAGTGCCGCGCAGCGATCGCCCCCTACCGGGAAAGGCTGAAAGGTAAAACCTCCGTACTCTTCACCGGAGGCGTCAAGACCTGGTCCATGGTGAATGCTCTCCGTGAACTCGGGGTGGAGATACTGGCGGCCGGTACGCAGAACTCGACTCTGGAGGATTTCTACCGGATGAAGGCGCTGATGCACAAGGACGCGAAGATTATCGAGGATACCAGTACTGCCGGCCTGCTCTCGGTCATGTACGAAAAGATGCCCGACCTCATCGTCGCCGGCGGCAAGACCAAGTTTCTGGCCCTGAAGACCAAGACCCCGTTTCTCGATATCAATCACGGCCGCTCTCACCCGTATGCCGGTTATGACGGCATGGTGACCTTTTCACGGCAGCTCGACCTGACCGTGAACAATCCGATCTGGCCGATCCTGAACAACAACGCCCCCTGGGAGAAAGATCCGGAGGAGCTTGCAGCAGACCTGGCCTTTGCTCTATCACATGCTGAGCGGCTCGAAGCTGAGGAGATGAAGGAGTCACGGGTCAAAGTGCCGGTGAAAAACGCTACGGTGAACCCGCAGAAGAACTCCCCGGCGCTCGGGGCCACCCTTGCTTATCTGGGGATAGACCGGATGCTCGGCCTGCTGCACGGAGCCCAGGGATGTTCTACATTTATCAGGCTACAGTTGTCCCGTCACTTTAAGGAATCGATCGCCCTCAACTCGACCAGCATGAGCGAGGACACGGCCATTTTCGGCGGCTGGGAGAACCTGAAAAAAGGGCTCGGACGGGTGATGGAGAAGTTTCATCCCGGCGTCGTCGGGGTCATGACCTCCGGTCTCACCGAGACCATGGGTGACGATGTCCAGAGTGCCATCGTCCAATTCCGTCTGGAAAATCCGGAATACGAAAATATCCCGGTGGTCTGGGCATCCACCCCGGATTACTGCGGTTCGATGCAGGAGGGGTATGCCGCCGCAGTAAAGGCGATCTGCGCGACCCTCCCTGAAGGGGGCAAGCGGATCAGGAAGCAGATCAACCTCCTGCCGGGGTGTCAGTTGACCCCTGCCGAGGTCGAGGAGTTGAAGGATATCTGCGAAGCATTCGGGCTCGACCCGATCGTAATCCCGGATATCTCCTCCGCACTGGACGGGCATATCGACGAAACGGTGTCTGCGCTTTCTGTCGGCGGTATTCCGGTCGAGCGGATACGATTGGCCGGTCGCAGCATCGCCACCCTGTATGTCGGGGATTCGCTGGCAGATGCCGCGCTGCTGCTCCGCGACAAGTTCGGTATCCCGGCCTACGGGTTCACCAGCATCACCGGTCTCGCTGAGGTCGACCTGCTCATGGAGACACTTTCGGCTCTGTCCGGTCTGCCAATGCCCCTGCAGTTCCGTCGCTGGCGGAGTCGTCTCATGGATGCCATGGTTGACAGCCATTACCAGTTCGGTCTGAAAAAGGTCGCCCTGGCTCTCGAAGCCGACCACCTGAAAGGGATGACCCGGTTCCTGGCATCCTTGGGGTGCGAGATCCAGACCGCTATTGCCGCTACCCGCACCAAAGGGCTGGACGGACTCCCTTGCGAAAATGTCCTTGTCGGCGATCTGGAGGATCTTGAAACTGCTGCCGAAGGGGCTGACCTGCTCGTGGCAAACTCGAACGGACGCCAGGCAGCCGGTCGCCTGAAGATCGGCGCCCACCTGCGTACCGGATTGCCGGTGTTCGACCGGCTCGGAGCTCATCAGAAGATGTGGATCGGCTATCAGGGGACGATGAATCTGGTTTTCGAGGTGGCGAACCTGTTCCAGGCGAATGCGAAGGAAGCGCAGAAGCTGGCGCATAACTGACAATACACTTTTTGTAGATGCATGTCTTTGAGCGGACGTCTAATTACTGCGCTTTTAAGGGTATTCCAGTTGCCGGATCAGGGTTGCTTCGCAGATTCCTGGGTGCCCCCGTGTAAAATGCGGGCAATTTCATCAATATTGTAAGGTTTTTCCAGGGCTGCACAAAAACCGTAGTTACTGAAATTTGCCATGACCGGATCTTTCGAATAGCCGCTAGAAACAATCAGTCTGGCTTCTGGATCGAAGGCGAGAATCTCTTGGGCAGTTTTAACCCTCCCCATTCGTCCGGGGATGGTAAGATCCATGATAACCAGGGAAAATGGGTTTCCCTCTTCATGGGCTGACCGATAGAGGGATAAAGCTTGCAAGCCGTCCTCGCTGCAGACGACCGTGTAACCTAAGCGTTTAATGGTAATTTCGGCCAACTCCCTGACCATTTCATCATCATCCATCACCAGAATTGAGTAGGCTCCCTTAACGTTGACTGAAACAGGGTCAGCAGGCATCTCTTCGGTAACCGGCTTGTCAAAGCCGGGGAGGATGATAGTGAAGATAGCGCCTGTGCCGGACGAAGAACTGACAGAGATGTGACCATCGTGTTTTTTGATGATCGAATATGTCGACGCAAGCCCTAAACCGCTACCCCCTTCCTTGTTGGTGAAATAGGGGTCGAATATCCTTTCCATATGTTCAGCTGCAATGCCGCAACCCTCGTCTTCAAAAGAAATCCTTACATAATTGCCGGCAGCTAGGCCAAAACTGTTGTCACTGATGATACAGATATTCCTGGCAGAGACGGTAAGCGTGCCGCCTGACGGCATCGCCTGAACAGCGTTATAGATTATATTATGGAAGGCCTGGCTGAGCTGTCCTTCATCGGCATAGAGGGTTCGCAGGTCGTCCGGGAGATGGATTGCCGCCTGGACATTGGTCCCGCTCAGGACGAGGGACAGTGTCTCATTGACCGTTTGTCGAAGCGAAATGTACTCCTTCACCGGTTCGCCCCCCTTGGCGAATGTCAGCAGCTGTCTGGCGAGGCCGGCTGCCCGTTTCGCAGCTTTTTCAGCCCGTGCCAGAGGTTCGTATGCCTGATGCGACAGGTTGAACTCTTTTTTAGCATAGGAGATATTGCCCATTATTGCAGTGAGGATATTGTTGAAGTCATGGGCAATGCCGCCGGCCAGTACGCCAAGGCTCTCCAGCTTCTGGGCCCGGAGAAGCTGCCGCTCGAGGCTCAGCCGTTCTTCTTCGGCCTGTTTTTGTTCGGTAATATCACGAGCGACCCCCAGATACATCTGTACTCCGGAGGAATCAATATAAGGGGTGCCGTTGGCTAAAAAGAGCCGCCACGAGCCATCTGCATGTTTTACCCTGTAGGGCGGACTGGTGGAACTCTTGCCGGACGTCATGACCTGCTGCAAATGTTGCACACAGGGGAGAATGTCATCCGGGTGAATGAACGGCGCAAACTCTTTATTCATGATATCACTCACCGGATAGCCAAAATGGTTTTCCCATGCCGGAGAAGCAAACCGGAACACACCTTTGTCATCAAGCACAAAAATGACGTCAGTCGAGCATTCGATCAGAGTCCTGAATTTACGCTCACTGGAGATCAATGCTTCTTCAGCCTGTTTCAGCTCAGTGATATCAGTGATGTGCCCGACAAGTGAAATCAGTTTACCATTGGCATCGGTATGGCGGCGGCCTGACAGGTACCCCCAGAAGCTACTGCCATCCTTGCGGACAAAGTGGCGTTCGGTGCTGACAGATTCGATTTCTCCCATGATCAGCAGGCGCATTCTTTCGTCGCCGGTGTAGCGCTGATCGGGATGAACGTGGCTCGGATAGGTTGAGCCGATCAGTTCAACCATGCTGCAGCCGAACATTTCGGCCATACAATGGTTGGCCAGAGTAATCCTGCCGGCCGGATCAACCAAAAGTATGCCGGCCATTGACGATTCGAACAGGACGCGCAGTTCAGCTTCATGCTCCTCCAGGCTCATGAGCAGTTTCTTTTTTTCGGTAATCTCTTCAAAGACGACCGCGAATGTCCCCCGCTCAGGTGAATAGGCCTTTGCCCGGTAGTAGCGATCAAACTCCTTGACATGGTTTTCCACTTCGGCCGGTTCTCCGGTAAGAGCCACCTGACCGAAAATGTCGATCCAGTACTCTTCAATGTTGGGTATCACCTCACGGACTGTGCGACCGATGGTGTTCTCTCTCTTCAGGCCGGTCAGCAGTTCAAATGCCGGATTAAGGTCGAGATAACGATAGTCGATAACCTTGCCGTCGTCATTGCAGATGACCTCATGGAAGGCGAACCCTTCGTGCATGCTGTCAAAAAGGGAACGGAAACGGGATTCACTTTCCCGAAGGGAAATATCGATTTTTTTGCGGTCGGAGATATCGTGATACAGAGCGGCGATTTCATGCTCGGAAATTTTAAAGACACGGTTTTCAAACCACTGCTCAATACGGTTATCTTTATACATGGCGGTTGGCAGCATTTCAGCTTCCCCGCTCGCCCAGACCCGTCGGAACAGATCATATAATCCCATCTGAACAACACCGGGGAAAACATCCCGCACATCACGCCCAATGACCTCTTCCGGCCGAATCTTGCCAGCAGCAGCACCGGCGGCATTCAGGCCGGAAAAAACAAAACATTCGCCATCGGTCGAATGGTACAGGGCAATTCCGCTGTTTATTACATTGAATAAGTTAAAAAAGCGCATTTCGGAGCTATCGAGGAAGGGTAGTTGCTGATTATCGAGGTTTTCAGACTTTCTCTCCATAAAGTCACTCCAATAGTATGCTATTCCGTCCGAATGTCTCAAAATCTAGAAGAGGGAGAACTCTTTAAACTATACAACCTTTTGCATGATTGTCATGCATACTCAGGCTGAAAATTACTGAGCATCTATGGTGGACTCGATATGAGCCTTTCTGGGCAGATAATGCCTGGCGAACCATTTATTGCCGAACAGTGCGGCACAGAACATGATCGCCTTGTCAGGCTCGTCCCGTCCACGATGTCTCGTCACCGGATCGGGGGTCGGTTGCCGGCTCAGGATAGAATTGCTGTTTTATTCAGCAGGGTGATGAATCTTTTTCATCTTTCATCCTGAGATAAAAATATATAATGCATAAAATCAACCGGTTATGGAGTTGGCATGCCGCGTGCTAAATAGAAACCATAACGAAACCTCTTCGGTCACGGAGCGGTGGACGCAATGGCAAAGACGCCGTGCACCCAGGGGGTGTCGGCGTCTTTTTTGTTTCAGAAAGGAGTCTTCAATGAAAGTAGCCTTTACCAGCAGCAGCGGAGAGATCATCGATCAGCATTTCGGGCAGTGCCAGGATTTCCATATCTGGGAGATCGGTCCTGATGAGGCGCATCTGCATACGACGATCAGCGGCATATCCACCGACGGTGATGAAGAAGACCGGATAACTGCGCGGGGGAATGCCCTGGCAGAGTGTGCGATCGTCTACACGATGCAGATCGGCGGACCGGCAGCAGCCAAACTGGTCGCCCGCAAAATCCACCCGATGAAGACCAACACCGAAGTGCCGGTGGCGGAGATCGTCGCCAGACTTCAGGAGGTTCTGCAGGGGAATCCACCTCCCTGGATGAAGAAGGCCATGAACAGGGACAATTCAATTATGAAGTATGAATTATGAAGTATGAAAGAGAGGCGTGTCAGAAGCATGAGGTTCTTATTTTCATAATTCATACCTCATAATTCATAATTTAAAAGAATGGAGGAATAAAAACATGGCATACATTACCGGATTAAGAAGAGACAAGTCTGAATACACCCCGCAGTTCATCAAATCGATCGATGCTGAGACCTGCATTGGTTGCGGCCGCTGCTACAAGGTCTGTGTGCACAATGTGCTCGCTTTTGAGGAGCTGGACGAGGACGATTCAGCCAAAATGTTCATGAAAGTCGAGAACCCGGGCAACTGTATCGGCTGCCAGGCTTGCGGCAGGACCTGTTCGAAGAAGAGTTTCTCGTTTGAGCCGGTGGTTTTGTAGAAACCGTGAAAAGTGAAGGTGAAGGGGGCTATCATGCTTATTGCTGTCGCTACCAAGGAAGGCAGAAAGATCGACCAGCACTTCGGCCATGCCGAACGTTTCCTTCTGTATGAAGTGGAAGGTTCTTCCGTAAAACTGGTTGATGAAAAAAAGGTCGAGCGCTACTGTACGTACGATGAAGAGCATCCACTCAGAGGGCACGTGCTGAGAGGCATCTCGGACGCACTGCAGGGATGCCGGGCGATCGTCTGCTCGCAGATCGGACCTGCACCGCAGGAGGAGATGGGGCGACTCGGTTTCGAAGTCTTCACTCTTGACGGGGAGATCCACGCGTCTCTGGCAGAGTTGGCAAAGGTTTTATAGGAGCGAGGGACGAGGATAAAGGAACGAGGATAAAGCCGAAGGGTATTTCTCGAACCACGATCCTCGAACCTGCTTTAAAGGTGATGATCCATGTCAGGTGTCGGCTTCAACCTTTGCAACCTCCCTCCCTGGGTCATCGCCTCACGCTATTTCAATGAGCACCCCCAGCACCTTGAGATCCAGGGGGTGCGCCCCGCAAACCGTAATTTCTTCCAGAAGATCAATGCCATTGCCGAAGCTGCCGACCGGGCCGTTATCTTCAACGATTATATGTCGGTGAAGTACCAGCTGCACCACTGGCAGAGCCAGACCGACACTGCCCGAAAGAGCCTGAAGAACAGCTATCTTCGCTTTCTGCGCGGCTGGATGATGGACTCCAACTCGGTCGAAGGGGCAGTTCTCAAGGGGTGGGTGGAGAGCCGCATGGGGTTGCCCCCCACGTTCCACAAAGTCCGTATAACCGGCATTCATGCGGAAGAGTACATGGTCTATGCACGGGACCGCACTAAGGGGAGCGCCCGCACCAATGCGATCAATGCTCAGCTGGACCTGCTCTACGAATACTGCCAGTACGAACTGGAGCGAAAGTCCATCGAAGGTGATCACCTCAAACTGTACCGGGGCACCAACGATGCCGACGAGTACGATCTGGTCGAGGTTATCGGCAAACGGGAGCAGATCGTCAGACTGAACAATCTGGTCTCATTCACCGACAATGAGGAGCGGGCCTGGGAGTTCGGCGATACGGTCTGGGAGATCCAGGCACCGCTGGCGAAGATATTCTTCTTCGACGACCTGCTGCCGAACAGCATCATGAAAGGTGAAGGGGAGTATCTGGTGGTCGGCGGGGAGTACCGTGTCAGGCGGGTCATGTGTACGGTGTGAGACGTTGGGCAAAACGTCCTGCAATGACCCTTGGTAGGCCCAGAGGATCCCGCCGATGAAATAGAGTGCCATTGATACCTTGAAGTTTTCCCACCGCAACATCCGGTTCCCGACAGCAGAGTGATACAACCAGTAAGCCCAGTCAACGGCAAAGAGAGCAGGCACAAATGCAGCAAGAATGCGTAAAGGCCAGGCACTGGTCTGTGACCTTTGACTCGGATGTCTTTTGACGTTAATTTCTTTTGAATTAAAATCGCCTTTGACGTTTCACTTTTCCAGTCTTACCGAGTATTTTCAGTCCATTGGAATTAATGATTCATTTTACTTAATTTACGAAAACTGCCGATTTTAACCTGAAAAGACGCCATCTAGCTCATAAGAAATTTAAGATCCGTAACATCAATAATCCGCTTTCTGTTGAGTTCTTTTGTTTTTAAGTCATAGAAATCAATCGGATTATAACTGTCTGTAAGCGTTATAGCTGGAGTATTTGCAGGAAATTCGAATTTTTTGTGCATAAGATCACGAACATTCCCGGCCATTGGGTGCACTTCATAACCTGCCAACATCTCGGAAGTTATGTTAACCGGAGCCATGTCATATGCAAAAAGCTCCAGATTGCCGATGCCGTCGGAAACTGATTTATCAAAACCCGGGTATATGTCTACCGTTTTGAAGACCTCTTTCAGTGTCCGAACCACCGAGGCTGTCATGTAAGAATCAGTTCCCAGATTCCCCCATATATTAATCCCCAACACACCTCCCGGCGCCAAGCGCTGTTTGACTGTGGTCAGTGCCTCTTTGCTCAGCACATGAAATGGCGTGTTGTCGCCGTTAAACACATCAAGGATGACGTAATCATAACGTTTTTCGGTGCGATTCAGGAAATACCTGGCATCTTCGGCAATCGATTCGCCGCTGACACTAAATGAAAAAAAACGGCGGGCGATATCAAAAACCAGTGGATCTATGTCGACGACATCGGTGCGAACCCCATGCCTTTCATACCACATCGGAATGACGCCAGCTCCAAGCCCTATAACTAGGCAATCCTTCCCCTTCGGGTTTATTGCGCGGGGAATGAACTTTAGAAAATATGGATATTCATAAATGGAAGTCCCTGTGGCTGTGTCAATCCCCCCCTGAATCGTGGCATCCACTAACAGTTCACGGGTGCGCTTGCTGCCTAAAGAATACTCCAGCACCTGAATGTTCCCGTAAAAAGAATCCTTGAAAAATGTGCGGGTTACGCGTGTTCCGTTCGGAAGCATCTGACTCTTCATTGCACCCGTTTCCGGGACAAAAAACGGCAGCAGAAGCAACGGCATAAAAAACCATGAACTCCTGTACATGATCGTATATATGACTGATAGCAGTAGCAGACCGCCACCAGCGGCAACAAAAATACGGTCTACGTTGAAGTACGCAATAAGAATAAAACCTGTACATACCGTTCCGATAAAACTTCCAACAGTTGACACCGAGGAAAAGAGACCGATTGTCCGGCCAACGCCTGAAGTCTCACGAATTGCGGCACGAATTACAAGCGGCGATACCATGCCGAGCAGGAGTAGAGCGGGGCCAAACAGAATTCCTGATGAAACCAGCGAGCCAAGCCTCAGTCCTAAAGGAAGAACCATCTTGATGACCGGAACTTTTACAAGAGGCACAAGCAGGATGAATATTCCAGCCAGTGCAATAAGGGCGTACAACCAGTCGGTATGATTTTTGTGGTGATCGGAGAGAATTCCTCCCCCCCAATAACCTACTGCCAGTGCAACCAAGGTTACGGTGATAAGTGACGTCCATACATACAGACCTGCACCAAAAAACGGGCCGATGACACGGGAACCCAGAACTTCAACAACCATGACTGTTGCGCCACAGACCAGTGCAGTCACGAGCAGAAATGTTGTTGCCAATCGTTTGCTATAGCCTGTTACACCGGTTGTTTTGAGATCTTCCTTCATGAATCCCCCACTAAAGCTTGTATTTAAACCACCTTTGCCAAACTGACGCGATACATTTATTTCAGCTTTTTGTCGGCGCGGTTCATATCTTTCAACAGCTGCCTCAGCAGGACTGTCTCTTCCCTGGTCAGCACTCGGTCCCGATAGAGCGCACCGCTGTAGATATCGACAAACTCCCTCACTGCAGGAGCATCAATGCCTGCCACCGCTTCATGCAGCCCGCTCGATATCGGGATATCGATGTTGTATCGTCGCAGCATAATCCGCTTGAACCGCTGAAGCATACGCTCTTCTGCTGTTATCCGCCGGTTGGTCAACAGCAGGACGATGCCGCTGAAGAGGAGCAGCAGGGAGAGTGTCAGTGCGATGGTGCGGCGCGGGATCTTCACCTCCCGCAGCCCTTTCAGCTCTGCACCGGCCCTGCTGGCGGCGATGAACTGGCTTTCGAAGTCGTAGGTGATGACCAGCCTGTTCCAGTAGTAGGAGAGTGAGTCAAGAAAGAGCCGCAGGCGTAGCTCATTCCGGGAGGTTTTCCGGGCAAGCCCCTCTTCGAAATTAACGGCAAAGCGGCTCGGATCGACCGTCAGCCAGCCTTTCCCCTCTATCCAGACTTCGACCCAGACATGAGCCCGCTCTTCGGTTATGACATAGTATCCGGCTATCTCGTTGTAATCGCCGCCATAGTAACCGCCGACCAGCCGTGCCGGAAGACCGGCGAGACGCAGCGCTGTTGCAAAAGATACGGCAAACAGCTCGCAGTGCCCCTTTTTGCCCTGGAAGAGAAACTTTTCGATTGCATCCGGGCCGGTCGGCAGGCCGTTTGATGCGTACGAGAGGCCCAGGCCGGCAAAGGCGTTCTCCACTGCGTCGAGCCTGCCCTGATCCGCCTCAAGGCCGAATATTGCAGCCGATACGAGGCTTTTCAGGCGAGGAGGTGCATTTTCAGGGGGGGTGGAGTAGAAGGAGCGGTTCATCTTCCCGAAAGTGCCGATTCTGGCTCCGGTGTTCGATAGTACCTGGTAGCTCCGTCTGCCGCCTATGATCCCGAACGAGGGGAAGACCCGGTCATCCTGCGGCGTGCCGCGGTATCCGGAGATCTTTTCCGGGATGTTCATGGTCGGCAGGTACTGGAGTCCCCCCGGCTCAAGAA
>VFJK01000075.1 GCA_009886125.1 Geobacter sp.
CCGGAACTGCAACCATTTGCGCCATTTCTGCATAACCGAGGATGACAGCCAGCTTATTGTTAAAATCATGGGCAATTCCACCAGCAAGACTGCCTATGGATTCCATCTTCTGGGCTTGGTGTAGCTGGCTTTCGAGCTTTATTTTCTCTTCTTCCGCTTTTTTGCGGTCGGTATAATCGTATCCAAACGCCCAGAAATCAGCGCCAATCGTTTTGCCTACCCAGACGATAATTTTCTCTGAACCATCCTTGCAGGTACAAACGCACTCCAATGCCTCAACATTCTTACTGTTTTTATTGGCTTGTTCGATGTTATAAGTCCATTGGTCAATTACCTGTTGGCGGTATTTTTCATCAGGGAATGCTTTGATCCACCAATCCCCTACTGTTGGTACATCTTCCATCGAATAGCCGAATATCTTATGAAAAGCATCGTTTGCATAAACTCCTTTTTGATCGCCGCCAGTTGATGAATAGATTGCCAGTGGAGATAATTCAGCCACTGCGCTGAACATTGCTTCGCTTTTACGGAGAGCCTCTTCCGACCGCTTGCGTTCGGTGATGTCCTGTGCCATTCCCCGGAGGCCCACAGTATTACCGCTGGCATCAAGTACCGTCATGCCATACACCCACATCCACCCAGGACTTCCATCAACCCTTAGAGTTTCTAACTCGAGGTCATAAGGGTTTCCTGTGTTTTGAGTGTTTTGCAAAGCTGTGGACAACTTTTTCCAACTCTCGGGAGTAAAGAGTTTCTGGTGTTCGGTATAAGGAGGAGGAGGAAGTTTTGGGTCAAACCCATACATCCTGTAAAGTTCTTCGGACCAGATGACATTATTGCTCGCGACGTCCAATCGCCAAGTGCCTACATGAGCAATTCGCTGTGCTTCCTTCAGGTCTTCTGTATTTGCTATGAGTTCCGTTTCAGCCCGCCTGTGCTCCTCAATTTCTTCTTCTAGCTGGCGGTTCGCCGCCTGGAGCTCATCGGTATATTTCTGTATCTCCGTCATTTTACGTCGCACCTGAATGCGGAGAAGAATCACAAAACCGATCGCAACACACAACAGAATCCCAGAGACGACCGCAGTCTTTTTCAGCCATGGATCCATGACCCGGATGGTAGAGGCTGATTTGTGTGACCATCTCTCACGGGCCTGATGATAGGGCGAACTTTCGTTTTTCCGCCATCCCTCAAGGTAGTGGTCAAGCTTTGCCAGGATGGCGCTATTTTTGCCTTTTGCCACGGTAAAGAAGATGTCAAACGGGTTGAAGATGACACCGGTTGACTTGAGGTCGTATTCGGATTGCTTTGCCGTGCCGAAGGTGTTGTTGACGACACCGGCATCCACCTGACGGGCTGAAATTGCCTTGAAAACTTCTTCAAAGTTCCCGTATTCGACATAGGTGCATGGTATGCCGAATTTTTCCACTAAGTTCTTGAAGTTGGCAGCGTTGAAATCGCCTTTCATAAGGGCAATTTTTTTGTTCTGTACTTCCTTGATACTGTCTATGGGTGAGCCATTAGGAGCGTATAGTTCAGCCCAGACCGTAAGCAGCGGAACTTTGCCATAGTCCATGAACTGGGTGCGTTCGGCGGTTAAGGCGACATTGGTGAGGACATCAACTTCACCGGACTTTATCCTAGAGAGGCCGTCAGCCCAGTTGCCATAAACGTATTCGATGGTCCAGCCTTCTCGCTTGGCGATTTCACTGAGGAAGTCGACATAAAAACCCTGTACGGTGCCATCTTTTGCCTGGAACAGGGTGGGATAGAAGTTGAACGCTGCAATACGGATTTTTTGGGGGACAGAAGTATCGGCAGAGACAAGCGATGCTGTTGCAAGTATGATGGTAATCACAAGTAACAGCAGGATACGCTTCATAAAACCTCCAGCAGGGCAGTTTTATTGATGAAAGATAGGTTCGGTTCGGAAATGAGTGTTTATCTGAGATACCATTAATTTTTTAAAAAGATTATATCATAACTATTTTAATAGAAAAGTTTCAGTAGCAAAGCACTTTAGCTTGGCATCCTGCCTTCAAATATGATGCTGAACTGGTTTAACGCTGACTTCCAATCCCTGATCGGCATTGTCCATTTTTTTGCAATGTTCTTCAAAGTCAGATAGATCAGTTTGAACATGGCTTCATCGCTGGGAAAGTGGCCTCGGTTCTTTGTGACCTTACGAAGATCCGAACAGCATCAAGATAGACAATGGAATAGGCTTCGTCCAGTGGTCGGTTCTTCCAAAGCATTACCTCTTCACTGATTGCATCGGTAACTTGGGAAATCA
>VFJK01000015.1 GCA_009886125.1 Geobacter sp.
CAGCGGTATCATCGGTGGAGCCGTCATCAACGACAATGACCTCGATGTCAGGATAGTCGGATGCACCTACGGCTTCAAGGCAGGCCCCTATGGTCGCAGCGCAGTTGAAGGCCGGGATGATGACGGAAACCGTAGGGGTGGCATGGGTCACCTGCAATTCGCTGCTGGCATTCATGTCAGGGTTACCGCTGCAGGGTGCTTGATGCTCTCCCCGTCCTGGTCGAAAGGCTGCTCCCAGCCGATTGCAGTCTTCCGGCCGAGTATGCCGTCTTTCGGGAGCTGGAACGGCCCTCCGGCCAGCAGGCTGTAGTGAGCTCTCTGTTTGAACCAGTAAAGGTGATAGCCCCTGTCAAAGCGCTTTTTGAACCACCACCAGTAGTTCTTGACATAGGTGCGGGCATCCAGATCCCTGACGGCAATGGCGATATCGAAAAGGCTGATGAGGAGCCGGAACGGTGCCAACCGGAACAGACGGTCGGCCTTGATTTTGAGCAGGGTCTTTTTCGCAGCCGGCGGCAGAAAGCACATGAATCGCAGCAGCACCCGGTATCCCATCAGGAGCCTGAGCCGTTCGGGCTTGTTGATGAACGAACCGGCGGCCATGTAGTTGTCATGCAGCCCCTGTTCGAGCCGGTCCAGTTCCACCAGGTCGAGTTCGCCGGCATTTATGCCGTGCTCGATCAGTTCGGTTCCCGGCATGTACTGGATGATGAAAGGTGCGATACGGTAACAGTGCCGCAGTCCCGCAAATAGCTTGGCCGCGTCCTGAAGTTCGGCTCTGATTGAAGCGATGGTCTCCTCCTCGGAAAGGGGGGCCGTGCTCCCGTCGGCCAGTGTCCTGGGAAGACGGGGGAGACCGAGGATGTAATCGAGGGCATAGGGCTGGCCGACTTTTTCGAGAATAGCGATCATTTTGAGAAAATCGTCATTTGATTCCCACCGGTTGAGAATCTTGTTGCGAATCTCCTGATCCCAGCATTCAAGTCCTATCTGTACCGCAAAACAGCCGGCTTCCTTCATCGCCCTGACCGCCGGTTCGGTAATCAGGAGCGGGTGGCTGAAACAGCGGAACGGGAGTCGGATTTCATCCCGGTAGCGGCGGAAAAATTCCAGGGCCCACTTTTCGCTGGCGTACATGACCGGTTGGCGGAAATCGATCCACTTCGATCCATAACGGTTGACATGCTCCTTGAGCTCACCGATGAGCGAGTCAACGGAACGCTCCCTGATTCTCGGCCCACTGAGACGGTCGGCTTCGTCTGCCAGAAAGGAGAGCGAGCAGTAGCTGCACTTGTAGGGGCAGCCGCGTGACGGGGAGGAGAGGTAGGAGTAGGAAAGTGGGACATGGGGGGCGAACAGCTCCTTGTCAATGGTGGGCAGGGCGTCGATGTTCTCGATGAGAGGGCGTTCGTCATTTTTTAGCAGTGAACCGTCCTCCAGCCTGAACCAGAGGTTCTTTATGCCATAATCGATTTTGCCGGCGTCTATGCTGTTGCAAAGTTCCAGGAGTGGATACTCCCCTTCGCTCCGGCAGATGATGTCGACTGCAGGATCATCGGGGAGGAGTACCTGGTCGGCAGCAGAGTGCGGGTGGATGCCGCCGAAAATTACCGGCACCCGGTAGTGCTTCTTGAGCGCTGCGGCGAGTTTGCGCATTTCCAGGTACTGAACAGTCTGGACGTGAAAGCCTACAAGGTCCGGTTCCAGTTCGATTATCCGCTGCAGGACCAGGTCTTTCTGGTCGAGAAGACGAGCCAGCCACTTGATTGAGAGGTAGTTCTTGTCATCGAACAGGGCCTGGTCATAAACCAGGTGCACCTCATGTCCGTTTGCCTTGAGAAGGGCAGAAAGCGCCTGCAGGGAGATGTTCTCCCAGCCGATGGCGACCAGCACACATTTCATGGATTATGATCCTTGCCATGAATTTTTCGGAAGAACTTCAGCATATCGATGATGGTGGCCAATATGGTCGAAGGTCTGGCACAGGTAGGTTTGCCGTAGATTCGTTTCTTCATTTTAGCAGGCACTTCGGCAATGATCAGGTGCTTTCTTTTTGCCTGAACAAGTATTTCCACAAGAAAGAAGATGTTGTTGTTGGAAAATTCAATGATGCGATCCGAGAAGAGCGTGCGTCGATAGACCTGGATCCAGTTTACATCAGAGACGCCGATGTTGAAGAGCAGCGGGACAAGGATGCGGTTATAGGTGAAAGACGCCCAATAGGCGAACGGAGTATAGCCGACCCGCTCTGCGCGGGATCCCACGACGATGTCGCAGACTTGCATACTTTTCAGATACGCTTCAATGTCGTCGGTATCCAGGGGGTTGTCAACCGGGACAAAAATCACAAAATCCTTGGTTGCTCTGCCGATACCGGTACGGAACGCACCGCCAATGCCGGTATTTCTTTCGTGATGAAGGGCGACGATATTCGGGGTGCCTGTTGCTAGTCTGTCGGCAATTTCACCGGTGCGATCTTTGCTATAATCGTCAACTATGATTATTTCAAAGTTCAGACCCAGAAAACGAAAAGATTCACAGGTATGAGTGACGGCCTTTTCCAGGCTGCAATCCTCATTGTAGGCGGGAATGATGATGGATATTGACGGTGACTCAGGTAACGTAAAACGCCTCCACTGCAGCGGCAACATAATCGATCTGCTCGTCGGTAATTTCAGGGAAAATCGGTAGAGAAAGTATCAAGTCTGCGCTTGACTCGGTAACGGGGAAATCGCCTCTTTGCCAAGGCAAAAAAGAAAAAGCCTGGTGCAAGTGGATAGGTACCGGATAGTGAACGCCTGCCTGGATGCCCATTGCATTCAGGTGCTGCAAAAGATCGTTACGCTGCCTGCACTTGATTACAAAGAGGTGGAAAACATGCCCGTATGGTTTGATGCCTGCAACTGCCGGAGTTACTATTTCGGTGATATGGCGCAGTTTTTCACAGTAACGGCTCGCTGCCTGGAAGCGCTGCGTATTCCATTGGTCCAGAAAAGCCAGTTTGACGTTCAGGACCGCGGCCTGGATAGAATCGAGGCGGCTATTTTCTCCCGGAATTATGTGGGAATGTTTGTGCTCCGCCCCGTAGTTTCGCAACAGTCGGAGCTTTTCCACCAGAAGAGGATCTTCGGTTGCGATGAGTCCGCCATCTCCGAATGCTCCGAGGTTTTTGCTCGGGAAAAAACTGAAGCAGCCCGCAGCACCGAAGGTGCCTGCTCGCTTGCCGTTCCACATGGCGCCATGTGCCTGACAAGCGTCTTCAATTACCAGCAGGTCTCTTTCTCCGGCAAAGCGCATGACCGCGTCCATGTCAAGGCACTGGCCGAATAGGTGAACCGGGATGATCGCTTTGGTTCTGGGTGAAATTCTTGCGCTGGCGTCGTTCAAATCAATGAGAAAAGTGTGCGGATCAATGTCGACCGGTACCGGAATCGCTCCGAGAGCATGAATCGCCAGAGCAGTGGCAATGAATGTGTTGGCCGGCACCAGCACTTCGTTCCCAGGGACAATTGATAGTGCCTTGGCCGCCAGACGGAGGGCATCTGTCCCGCTGGCTACTCCTATTGCTCCCTGCGTGCCAAGGAAAGATGCAAACTCATTTTCGAATCGTTCAACTTCCGGACCGAGGATGAATTCAGCGGTAGCGCAGCACCTTTGTATCGCCATGTCAATGGCATCGCGGTGTAGAGAGTACTGCTTTTTCAGGTCGACAAAAGGGACAATAGTTTCCATTTTTTTAGGCCTAAACCTTTTCTCCACCGATCCAGCGTTCATCCGCCGGGAGAGTGCGTTTAAATCTGGCAGGGTTTCCGGCAACCACCGTGTGAGGTTCAACGTTGCGGGTCACGACGCTTCCTGAGCCAACTACAGCACCTTCGCCGATGGTTATGCCGCAGAGAATTATTGCTCCGGTGCCGATGCTGGCGCCTGTGCAGACCAGAGTCCGTTCACAACACCACTTACCGGCAGCTGCCTTGCGAGCAGTGGGGTACCGGTCATTGATGAAATTAACATTGTGCCCGATGAAAACATCGTCCTCTATTGTGACTTCGGAGCAGATGAATGTGTGAGACTGGATACGCACTCTTTTGCCGATGATGGCATCCCGTTGGATTTCAACAAAGGTGCCGATGCGGCTCTCATCGTCTATCCGGCAGCCGTAAAGATTTGCGTGGCCGAAAACGATTACACCGTTGCCAAAAATTACATCGTCCGCTATGGAACAGAAGTTGCCGATGGTAGGTTTCATAAGATCTTTTGAATAATCGTATTGGAAACGATGTCAACGGGAGCGCCAAGTTTGTACAGTGACTCGTGTGCTGCAGCAAGTACATTTGTCACGGCACAGGCGAAATCTGCGTCCGCAATGGTTTTTTCATTATCCAGCACCAGGCGCACAAAGGCGTCGGTCATGGTAGCGAGAGGTTCTTTTGATTCAATTCTCGGACTCAGGATGTCGCCGTCACGAAGAAGGTGTTTGAATCCGCCAAATTCTGGTTCTACATGCTGGGCAAAACCGATGCCTTTCTGAAAGAATCTTACCGGTTCCAGCATATTCAAGTCATCGAACTCCACCCTTGCCTTGCTGCCGATGATTTTCAGCAGACGCTCCTTGCTGGAATTGAGCCAACTGACATGAATCTGGCCGATGATCCCTCCAGGGTAGAAGAGGTTAATAAATCCAAAGTCAGCACGGTTGTGACTTAGAGGACTTGCGCCGACGGCAGATACTTTTTCAGGAACTGCTTCAAGGAGGTAATTCATTATGGAGACATCGTGCGGAGCCAGATCCCATAGGGAGCTGACATCTTCGCGAATCAGGCCGAGATGGGTTCGTGTTGACGTCAGATAGTAAATGTCGCCAAGGTTGCCGGATGAGATGAGTTCCTTTACTTTGGCAATGCCGGTGTTGAAGAGGAATGTGAAACCAGTCATCAGCTTCAGGTCCCTTGCCTTGGCCAGATCTTTCAAAAGGCGGCAACTCACCCGGTCAGTCGTGAGCGGTTTCTCGCAGTAAACATGCTTACCTGCTTCAAGAGCCGCCTTGGTTAATTTAAAATGAGTTTCAGTCGGTGTAATAATGACAACAGCGTCAATATCCGGGTGATCCATGATTTTTGCGGGATCAGTAACGTATTCGCACTCTATATGGAGCATAAGCTTTGCTCGGGTCAGAGCCGGTTCAGAGGCGTCACATATGGCGGCAATTCTGATCAGTGGGTGATTGGCAAAATTGCGCAGTATGTTCAATCCCCAGTGGCCGACGCCGATGACGCCAATGGATATTTTTGAGTTTGTATTAATCATGGTAATAATCGAGGATGCATGTTTTTGTAATAATAATTACCCGTTAGAGAAGATATGTTTCCCAGCTACATTTGAGCTGTAATCAACTTTACTGCATAGTCTACGTTCTATCATAAGTTATCGAAAGTTGCTTCAGCAATCGTTTCTATAGAAACTGATCAAGCGTGGCGTGAAGCCGACTGCCTGCATAAGGAAGCCTACTCCGAGCAAAACGTTGCCGAGAAAGATCAGTGCTGTAACCGGCATAAGGTCTCGGAAAGATTTGCTGCATCTGAAACCTTCGATGGAAACAATAATCAGGAATGCAGTTATAATCGCAGCTGAGATCAGCAGCACTTCGCGATTGATCATCCCGACCGTAAGGAAGGTCACAATGGTTACGATAACAGCGACTGGTTGCAGAAACAACAGGTCCTTGATACACCCCCGTCGTTCCGAGTTTCCAAAAAGATGGTGATTGACTGCCATGCCCCTGACGATTCTCTGCTTCAAAAACCCCTGCACCGTCCGGTCATTATGATATACGACCGCCTTAGGGGTGAATCTTATTTTAAAGCCATTTTTCAGTAACTTTGCACAGAAATCAGTGTCTTCTCCGGTCTCTAGGTGCTCATTCATGCCCCCCAGGTCGAGATATACATCACGTCTGACGATGAGATTGCAAGAGGGAAGATTGTCTGCGTATCGGGCAGCGGAACTTTCTGATTTATAGAAGAGCCAAAACCCCATGACAAGCCAACTCATCTGGGCCATTCCCACCCAATGTCTTTCCCTGGACTCATTTGGTGGAGAGATATTAGGACCGCCAGTAGCTCCAATATGACCGTCGGGGCCAAAGGCAGAAATCGCTTCCTCAAGCCAGTTATTGGCAGGGTACGCATCGCTGTCGATAAACGCCAGGTAGCTGCGCTGAGTTTTCGAGACCCCGAGATTTCTCCTGCTCGCAATGTTGTTTTCAAGGGAATAATACACCTCAACGTTTGCCGGTATTACAACGTCAGACGGCACGTCCTCGTTGAGAATCAGTATGATCTGGGCGTTCGGGTACATTGACGAACATGTTTCGACGCACTGCCGACTGAATCTTTCCCATCGTACCGATGGTATGATTATCGCTATCTGGTTCATCTCAAGTATCCGGTCATATGCTGCAGGTAGAATGTCCAATTGGAAAGGATATTGACGCTTATCGCACATTCATAGGTGCAGGCACATTTCGTGGTTTTCAGCCATTGTCTTATTTCCATTGCCCGTTCGCCCTCCCACAGCTTCTTAATGTCGTAGGAAGCCTGGCGGAGGTTGCCGAAAGGTTTGTCCAAAATTTCACATGGATACACGGTTCCATCGGCAGTAATAACTCCGAACAATGACCCTGCCTGGCAGTGCCTGAAAGGTCTTTCCCCCCTAATATGCGAGACAACAAGTTCTCGCGACAGAATGTTTTTGTCATTAAGAATCCTGCCTCGAAACGAATCGTTCCCGTATTCATGCAGTAATCCCTTCTGGCAGTCACGAAGTATTTTCCGTGTGAGTTCTTCATAGGCAACTGCCATACCCATCCGTTCGTCCGACGGCACATTGTAGACGCCTTCACTGCGGGCCATGACGATCTGAATTGCGTCTATTTTCTGCTCGTTGACCAAATGGTCATAGATTTTCAAGGATTCACGGTAGTTCTGCGGTGAAATGGTTAGAGATACAGACGGTATGATTGCAGGCCTGAACGCTTTAATGGCAGAGAACGTGGCGATGCACCGCTCGAACATGCCATCAACAGCTGTTAGCAGATCATGTTTCTTGCCAATCTGGTTGATCGACAGGGATAGAAATATTGTTTTCTCCGGATGTCTGTCAGGCATTGTTTCGCAGAACCGGACAATGTTTGAGGTATAGAATCCGTTAGTAGAGATGAAAAGACTCTGTGCAGATGAATTCGTGAGGTAGAGATCGGCTATGTCGGTGAGGTCGTTTCTTATAAATGGCTCGCCACCTGAAATATTGACATTCATGAGGCTTCGCGGAAGGTTTTTAGTTATCTGTGCAATTTCCTGCAGGGAAAGCTCATCCGCTCTGTCTGTTGAAGGGCGAAAATCGACAAAACAGAATGGGCACCTTGCGTTGCATCGCTCGGTAACGAAGTGGATGAGGGTAGCAGGTCGTGCCTTCGAAAAGAGAAGGTTTGCTACTTGTTCTAATTGCAATCCTATCGCCATTTATTCACCCGGTGTTAAAAAGTCATCTGCCAACTTATTGCAGATGATCGACCTTTGGTCTAAAAGCAACCCCTTTCCCTCCATCTTGTGAATAACTTCCTCAACAGTTATCAGTTGCATGCAGCGGTTCTCACCGTTGCAAACGGCCTTTTTGGCATTATAAGCGCTCAGGCAAGGGCTACAGTCGAGACCGGCATAAAAAACCAGATGGTTATCACCCATCGGACCGTAGTGTGCCGGAGTCTCGGGGCCGAAAAAGGAAACGGTTGGAATTCCGAGTGATGCGGCAATGTGGAGGGGGCCGCTATCATTACTGATTAAGAACTGAACAGACTGGAGCAGGGCGATGAATTCTTCGAGGGGAAGTCTCCCTGACAGGTTCAGTACCTGATTTTGCAAGTTTTCTGGTAGTTTAACGAAGAACTCGGCCACGTAGTCAGCATCTTCTTCCGCTCCTGTCAGAATCATTCTGCGGCCAGGATATCTGGTTATCTCGTTTATCAGTGAGATGAAGTTATCCATTGGCCAGCGGCGCTCCGGGGACAGGTCGCTTGAGTTTATGTTCATAGCGATCAAATGATCGCCACTGGCTACACCATAATCCAGTAGTATTGAATTGACTCTTGACCGGGACTCAGCAGTTATCTCGGGCGGTGCCAGGGAGAAGTCTGTAACAATTATTCCCAGAGGTTTGAGCTGGGAAGCAAAGATTTCGGTTATATGCAGGGTCGGGTTGAAGTTGATGCGATGTGTCAGCAGGTCTCCGCGCCAGACTATGTCATGGTAATAACCGATCCTGATTTTGCTACAGCTCAGAAAGGATACAATGGTTGAAAATCTGGAAAAGAATTCCAGATCCAGAACCAGATCAAATTCTTCCCGGCGCAGTGCCGGCAGGATTGACAAGATATCACTGGCAAATGCCATGAAGGAGCTGGTACGGAAATAACGTACTTCGTTGATGAAGCTGAGATGTTTTGCAAAGAGGTTGTTGGGTTCAAACGTCAGGAGCACGATTTTGCTGGCAGGGTATGCGTTTCTCAAGGCTCTCAGGGTCGGTGTCGCAAGGATAATGCTCCCCATCCCCAGATATTTGGTGACAAGGATGTTAGTGATTCTGGTGGGTGTTGTAGCCGGCTTACGGTATATTTTTCGGAGTTGTTCATAAGCATCAAGTATGAAGCAGATAACGTTACCTACATAGAAATCAATTGTTCGCATCTGGAAAGTATTCAAATTTTAGCTCTTATGGTTTCAGAATCATCAACCGCATAACATATGATTGATGCTGACAAAGTTTTCCCTATCTGGTTTTGAGAACAAGATTGTAATTCTCACGTAAGACTGTATCACTCGGGTAGTAGATTAGCGCTTTAAGTAAATATGTTTCAGCAGATCTTTTGTCGCCCTGAAGCAAGGCGATTTGTGCCAGTGTAGTAAGTGTCGTGAGAGATTTAGGCTCGCGTTTCAGTACACGTTTGAATAATTCTTCCGCATCCTCTATCATGCCGGACTTCATTTTGAGGCTGCCGAGATTAGTAAGCTGAGTAATGTTACCCCAGCGTCTGACTGACTCCTCGAGAAGTTGGAGGCGCAACTCAGGGAATAAATTAGTTCTTTCAAGGAAAGCATCAAGGTTATCTGCCTGTATCGTATTCTGCACGCCTTCAATAAGACGTTTAACTTCATTTTGGTTGATCAAAGATGGAAGATTAGGCTGATCTGACCGCATCCAGAAAGATGCTGCGTAATCAAGGTACACGAGCCGCCAGAAGGGTTCTGATGAGAGCAGCGGTAACATCCCGGCACTTTCTGCCCTTGCAGCGTTTTCCAGAAGAACTCCTCTGAAATCATAGCGACGCACCATTTCATGCCAGGCGTCCGGTTGAGCATAAGCAGTATAGGTGGCGTCGAACACTTTCTTCAATTCATTCAGATTGAAGTCTTCAAGGCGGAAGTCGTAAAAAGGGATGCGTTTTGGGCCGCCGTGATATGCGTAAAACCCTCCCAGTGTCTGGCTGTTGAAGACTGAACCACGAAAATCGATCCGGTTAAGAAAGGATGGCAGTCCTATCGGTACATAGTCTGCTGACATGCCAATTCCAAAACGGTAAGGAACCCAGGTGGTCAGATAATTCAACGCTGGTTTCGGTGACCATATGATCGTTGACAGGATGATGATGGAGGCAATTATTGCTGCTATTATGCGGCGGAAGCGAATGCTCTCAATAAGGGAGAAGTATTCTGCTATCAGCGGGGCGGCGACAATGGCGAAAATAGGCATGTTACGGATGCCGGTCATCGAGACTGCAAGCATGACAGATGCAATCAATGTCCGAGCGAGAGGCAGTCGCTTTCTATGCCAAACCATAACGGACAACAAGCTTGTCAGGAAAGATACCATCAGTGTCCAGAAAAACCAGAATTCAATGAAGGAACGGCTTGTTGCGCCCAGTGGCGGAGCCAGTTCAAACATGTTGTATTTTGCCATGACTGCTTCAGGGGCGACTGTTGTAATGAGTTGCCATGTGTATTTGATGCTGTCGAAACCGGTTGGCGTGATCAAACACCCTGCAATAACTATTGATAAAAGCACTCCGAGGGAGCGGACTTCATTGTAATTATTACTGCGGACCCCCTTCGTCAAAGCGACAAAAAAATAGCTGAAAACCAGAAATGGGCCGATTGAAAACAACCCGTGTGAGCATGTCCAGATTTCCTGTAAAATGAAAAAAAAGGTCAATTCTGCAGTGGAATGGTGTCTTCCTTGCTGAAGTCGCCAATAATAAACAGCGATCATTAGATATGAGATGATTTCCGGCCGTATTGTGAACCGTCCTGAGCATGCAATCGCTGTGACCAGCAGCAATGTCCAGGTTGCCGCAGAATTTGTCCAGTGCCTGATGCTACGGTAGGCTGCCCAGAAGGTTGTGCTCCAGACGAGAATCTGTAATGCTTGCAGCCAAAGATACCCAGCGAAACTGTATCCTGCGGCAGTTACTGTGCGAAAAAGCCATAATCGCGGTTGAAAGGGTTGACCAAGATTAAAGAGACTGAGCTGATCAGTATCAGGAAAAGATCCGAGCCTGAGAATCTCCTTGCCGACAGCCAGATGGTACCAGATGTCGTATTCGGATACTTTGGTAATAAGGAAAAAAACAATAATGGGGACAACGAATAGAAGCGGGAGGAAATTCTTTCGCCCGGTACGGGAAGCTTTTACAAAACGTTCACGGGTGCTGGTTCGAAACAAATTCTGGAGCATGTCTTTACCTTGCCTTAGACATTTTCTGGCATGTCAGCACGTTTTTGCTCCAATAGTAAGCACTGCCCATGATATCAATGAAATGAATCAGTGAGGACGTATCGAGGTGAGTCTACCTGTACTTCAGGTGGCCGTCAATAGAGGATTGGAGGTATATGTCAGGCATTAAGAGTGGACAAGACAAGGCAAATTCTGAGGAGCGTATCGGCGACATACTACGGTTGCTTATCCTGCTTACCGCTGTTTTACTGGTCTACGGCAGAATCCTTGGCCACGATTTCGTCACGATCTGGGACGACAATTTCTATGTGATCGACAATCCGGACGCATGGGGTTTTTCCTGGATTAACATTAAAGGTGCGTTTACCAGTTTCTACACCGGCAATTACGCCCCGGTGCAGATTCTCTCCTACATGCTGGATTTTACATTCTGGGGACTCAAACCGGTCGGTTATTTCCTGACCAACATCACTCTCCACATCTGCAACGGGCTGCTTTTTTACCGACTCCTCACCAGATCATTCCATAACAGAGTCATTACTCTTGCGGCAACCGGACTTTTTCTGCTCCATCCGGTTCAGGTCGAGACCGTTGCCTGGGTTTCCCAGCGGAAAAGCCTGCTGGCGATCTTTTTCATGCTGGTCGCCTGGGAGTTGTACTGCTCCTGGCGGGAAAGCAGCTCGAAGAACAGCTGGATTTTTTATGCCGCATCAGTGAGTGCCTTCAGCTTCTCCCTGCTCGCCAAGTCGGTCACGGTAGTCTTCCCGGTGATGCTTGTCCTCTTCGACATATCTGAGCCGACATACGACAGGCAACTGCGGTTAAAGGACAAGATTCCGTTTCTGCTTGCCGCACTGGTGGTAGCGGTGATCACCTTCATTGCCCAGAAACCGGAGGTAGGGAGCGGCGGCCGGACAGAGTATCATGGCGGCTCGCCCTGGATTACGCTGCTCTCCATGCTGCCGGTATTCTGCCGGTATCTTGGCATGCTGTTCTGGCCATCCAACCTGAGTGCCGATTATGCTGCTCCTCTTCACAAATCGCCGGATTTCGCCGTGCTGGCGGCATTTTTGCTACTTGCCGGGCTCTCTGTTGCCGGTTGGCAGCTCTGGAAAAGAGAGCGGTTCGCTGCTTTCTGGCTTATCTTTTTCTGGCTCGGGCTGTTGCCGGTTACCCAGATCGTCCCGCTGGTTACCATGATGAACGACAGGTACCTGTATCTCCCGATGCTCGGCGCAGCTGCCCTGTTCGGGATGGCAGCGGGAAAACTGCATGACAGGGGGGACGGGAAATATCCCGGTGCTGTCACCGGCCTGATTGTCTGTATCCTGGTTGTTGCTGCAGGAGCTTCCTTCAACCGTACTGCTGTCTGGCGGGATTCGATCACTCTTTTCCGGGATGTGGTCACCCGGTATCCGCACAGCGAGCGGGGCTGGCGCATGTATGCCGATGCGACCCGCAATGCCGGGCAGATAAATGAAGCCCGGCAGATATACGCACAGGCGCTGATTGCAAATCCTGACAGTCAGACAGCCATGGTCGGTCTGGCCGATCTTCTCAATAGTATGGGCAGAGGAGATGAAGCTTATCAACTGCTGCAGAAACTGCTGGCACTCAACCCGCAGCATGCGGCCGGCTGGCTGGCCCTTGGCGACAATTTGCAGAAGAAAAAGGATTATGGCGGTGCACAGAGAGCCTATGAGAAGGTGCTGGAAATACAGCCGACCGCTATCCCGACCTATCAGAAGCTGGGCGATCTGGCGCTGCTGCAGCGTAGATTTGCTGCCGGCAGAACCTATTTTGAAATTATCGAGAAAAAAAGTCCCGGTTCGTTCACCGCTGCCTACCGGCGCGCATGTCTAGAAGCTCAGGCCGGGGAACAGGAACAGGCGCTGTTCTGGCTGGAGCGCGCCATTGAACGCGGCTATCATGATTATGATGCAATTTATGATAACAGTGAGCTGGAGATTCTCTGGAGCACGCCCAAATTCATGATGCTACTCGAAACGTATTTCCCCGGGAAGCTCCCCAAATGATCCCGGACCGATTGAGACCTCATATGCTCCCCCTGGCACTGCTGCTGACGGCTGTCATGGCAGTCTATGCCAGGACCCTCGGCCATGATTTCCTGATGAACTGGGACGATAATGCCTATGTGACGGCAAACAGTTCAGTGCACGGCTTTTCGGCGGAGAACATCAGGACGGTCTTCACCAGTTTCTACGCCGGGAATTATGCGCCGCTGCAGATGCTCTCCTATATGGCCGATTACACCTTCTGGGGATTATGGCCGGGCGGATACCTGCTGACCAATGTCGTCCTGCACCTCTCCAACGGCCTGCTCCTCTATCTGCTCCTCTTGCGGTCGGGCAGTCAGAGGCTTATGGCTGCCGTTGCCGCCGGGATCTTTCTGCTCCATCCGCTGCAGGTGGAATCTGTCGCCTGGATCTCCCAGCGGAAGACCCTGCTGGCAATGTTCTTCATGCTGCTTTCCTGGTGGGCCTATCTCCGCTATCGCCGGCCTGGGGAGCTGTGCAGCCGCCGTTTTTATCTGTTGTCTCTGGCCGCTTTTGCCTGCTCGCTGCTCTCCAAATCCGCAGGTGTCTTTTTCCCGGCAGCGCTGCTGCTGTACGATTTCTGCTGCACAGACCGAGAACAGCGTCTGAAGCTGCTTGACAAGATGCCGTTTTTCGGACTTGCCCTGGCTGCGGCTCTGCTGACGCTGCTGAGCCAGTCTCCCGAGGTGACCGGTTGGAGCGGTCTGGATTACGGCGGCCGGAGCCAGTGGCACGGGGGGAGTCCCCGGGCGACACTCCTGACCATGCTGCCGGTGCTCTGCAGCTATCTGCGGATGATTGTCTGGCCCTTCGGACTGAGCGTCGTCTACAGTCCGGAAATTTACAAGACGATTGCACCTCCCGTGGTAGCGGCGTTTTGCAGTCTGTTCGTCATTGGCGGCCTCGCCTGGCTGCTGTTCAGGAGCGATCGATGCGCCGGCTACTGGCCGATATTCTCGGGGCTGGCGATACTACCGGTTCTGCAGTTGGTGCCCCTGGTCACGATCATGAATGACCGCTATCTCTATTTCCCCATGATCGGTGTCGCCGCTCTTGGGGGACTCGGCGCGGTTGCACTGGGCAGACGGTGTGGAGAGAACGCTGCGTGGGGGGCCACGTTGGTAATCCTGCTGCTGTTGACTGTGAGCTCTTTCGAGCGGGTGGCAGTCTGGCAGGACTCAAGAACTCTCTGGCGCGATGCGATCAAAAAGGTGCCGGGGAAATTCGACGCCTGGGAAGGGCTGGGAGAGGCGTATCACCTTTCCCCGCCGGTTCTGCTGAAAGAGGCTGAACATGCCTATGCCCGGGCGTTTGCGATTTACTCTTCGAGTCCGGTCAATCTCTTCAACTTTGCCAGGGTCAAGCTTGCACAGGGTGATGAGGACCGGGGGCTAAGCCTGTTGCAGCGGCTGTTGAAAGTAAACCCTGCCCATGTCATGGGATGGGCGGCGCTTGGTGATATTCATTTTCGGCGTGCCGACTTCAGGCAGGCGGAGAGAGCGTATCTCCAGGCAGACAAGTTGCAGCCGGAAGTGGTAGAGGTGAGTCTGAGGCTTTACCGGCTTTACTCGGCAACAGGTGCTGCAGACACAGCACGGTTTTATTATGAAAGGATTCTCGCGCAGGGCGGGGATGTTTCTGGATTGAAACATTGAAAAACTGCGCTCTGAACGATACAGTAGCAAACGGTTTATCCAAAAACGGCAGTTACTTAACGCAGAGACGCAGAGACGCAAAGAAAATCAAAATTAAGGCTCCGGACAGGTGACATCCTTAAACGCTTAACTTACTGTTTTTCCTCTGAGTCTTGGCGTCTCTGCGTTCCAAATGCTTTTTCTGGGTTTATTGTGCTGATGTAAAGTATCCCGGAGGGTACGGCTCCCATGCAGTGGTTTTTTATATTTTTCGTCATCTCAGGTTTCTGCAGCCTTGTGTACCAGATCGCCTGGCTGCGTCTGGCAATGGCAGGCTTCGGTGTCACTACGACTTCAGTCTCCCTGTTCCTCTCAATATTCATGGCAGGTATGGCGCTCGGGAGCTGGGGTGGCGGCAAGCTGGCCAGCAGATATGCCTCTTCGCCACATCTGCCACTCAGGCTCTATGCCGGAGCGGAGGCCTGCATAGCCCTTTCGGGTATCATTGTTGTTCCGGCGCTGGATCTTTTTCATTCAGTTGCGCTCAACGTTAACGGCGCGTCATGGCTCAGCTACCTGGTTTCAGCCTTTTTCATGGCGGTGGCACTTCTCCCCTTTTGCGCATGCATGGGGGCGACCTTCCCGTTGGCGATTGCCGCGGCACGGCGGTTTTTCACCGGCAGATACGCATCGTCATTCAGCTATCTTTATGTCGGCAACGTTCTGGGAGCGATGCTGGGTGCCCTGTCCTGCGCGTTCGTGATGATCGAACTGCTCGGGTTCAAGGGGACGATGGCCGTTGCGGTTGCCCTGAACCTGCTGGTGGCGGGCGGAGCCTTGATACTCTCTTTTCGCGGTGCTTCCGGCAGTCCGACCGGGTGCCTTGATCAGGAGAGGGTGCACACTGCGACAGCGGACAGCCGGGAATGGAAACTGTATGGCATCCTTTTCCTTACCGGCTTTGCCAGCCTGGGGATGGAGGTAGTCTGGACAAGGCTCTACATTCCGGTGTTTGGCCCGCTTGTCTACACCTTTGCTTTTATTCTGGCAGCCTATCTGCTGGCAACGCTGATCGGTTCACAGCTTTACCGCTATTACAGAAAACGCGGGTTTGAGTTTACCGATGCTTCCATGGCAGTACTGCTTGCCGTGATCACTGCCGCCGCGTTGCTGCCGCTACTGGCGACTGACCCTCGGCTGTCGTTTCTGGGGGGACCGGTAGTCGGGGTCCTGCGAATGCTGGCAGGTATCGGTCCTTTCTGCGCGCTGCTCGGATTTTTGACGCCGGCACTGGTAGACCGTGTCTCATCAGGCGATCCGGATAAGGTTGGCACCGGCTATGCTCTCAATATGCTCGGCTGCATTATCGGTCCCCTTGTGATAGGGTTTCTGCTCAATCCGATTCTGAGCGAGAAGTGGGCATTGATCGCACTTGCTGCCCCCCTCTCGCTGTCCGGGTATCTTTTTTCAGCCAGCGGGAAGGGGCTGTCCGGCAGCATGCTCCTGCTCAAGAGAGGGGCGTTCGCGTTTACCGTTCTGGTTGTCGTTGCGGCGAGGAGTCCGGAAGATTTTCTTTTAGGGGGAATTGTCAAGAGGGATCATACTGCTACGGTTATTGCAACAGGTGAGGGGATGGCGAAGCTGTTGCTGGTGAACGGTTACGGCATGACGGCTTTGACGCCCATTACCAAGATGATGGTCCATCTCCCCATGGCTTTTCACGATGGCCCGATCAACAAGGGGATCGTCCTCTGTTTCGGCATGGGGACTTCCTACCGGTCGATGCTGGCCTGGGGGGTATCATCGACTGTTGTCGAGCTTGTGCCCAGTATCCCCGGCCTTGTTCCGTTCTATCATCAGGATGGGGAGCTGCTCCTGAATGCGCCGAACGGCAGAATCGTCATCGACGATGCCCGTCGGTTCCTGGAGCGGACTCAGGAACAATTCGATGTAGTGGTTGTTGATCCACCCCCTCCGGTGGAAGCTGCTGCATCTAGTCTGCTTTACTCGAAGGAGTTCTATGGAGTCGTCAGAAAAAGGCTCTCGCCCGGGGGGATTTTCCAGCAATGGATCCCTCTGGGGCCTGGTGGCGGGACTAACGATACTTTTGTCATTGCTGCGATGATGAAGTCGATCGCTCAGAGCTTTCCCTATGTCAGGACATTTTATTCCAATGGCGGTGATTACGGCATTCATGTTCTGGCCTCAATGAAGCCGATTCCCGAGCGCTCTCCGGATCAGCTTGCTGCCAGCCTCCCTGCAAGAGCTGCTATCGACATTGTAGAATGGGGGCCGCACAGTTTTTCTGCAGATCAGTTCAGAGAGGTTCTTCTTCAGGAGGAACCGGTTGAAAAATTCATTGCGGCAAATCCGTCTGCCCCTGCACTTACAGATGACAGGCCGGTAAATGAGTATTATATTCTAAGGACAATGTTTCGTACTGTCCGTTAATCAGTCAGAGAGGGAAATCAATATGAAAAAAGCATTAGCCATTGCCATCGTGTTGCTGACAGCTGTGTCCGTATCTGCGGAAACAGCCGTCAAAGTTGAAGGGAGTAGACCGCGGGCGGTCAAGGCGAAGAAAAAAACCATGTCAACTGTCCCGATAAAACTCAGGACCGAGGAGCAGAAATCCCTGTACGGCCTCGGTCTTGTCATTGCCAGGCAGATGGAGGTGTTCAATCTTTCTCCCCGTGAGCTCCAGATAGTAAAGCAGGGGATCAATGACGGCGTTAAAGGGAGAAAACCGAAGGTCGATTTTACGGTGTACAGCAAAAAGTCCGTTGAACTTGGTTTGGCTCGGCGAGATGCTCTCGGCAGGCAGCTTGCGGCCAAGACTCCTGGATATATGGAACTGGCAGCAGCAGAAGAGGGTGCCAAAAAAAGCTCTACCGGGGGCATTTATCTCTCCCTGAAGGAAGGGGAGGGGGTAAGCCCGCTGGATACGGACAAGGTGAAATTTCATTACCGGGGGACGCTGATCGACGGCAGAGAGTTTGACAGCACCTATAAACGTAATGAGCCGGATGCCGGGCTGGTGACTGAGTCCCTGCCCTGTCTTGGCGAAGCGGTCAAACTGATGAAGCCGGGGGGGAAGTCCAGGGTCGTCTGCCCGCCGGAGACGGCATTTGCCAAGGAGGGACTCGGTGTGATCCCACCTGATGCGACGCTGATTTTTGAAGTTGAGCTGTTAGAAATCAGTAAGCCTTGATTTCTCTTTGTCGGTTACAAGAGCATCATTTCCCGCAGACCGGGCAGCCCTGCATGGAGAGCGGCTTTTCCAGCCGGCACTCGGTCAACAGTTGCTGGTTCGAAAATATCTCTGCCGGAGCTCCGTCCGCCCGTACCCTTCCATGCCCAAGCACAATCACCCTGTCGCACAGTTCCATCACCATGTCGAGGTCGTGACTGGTGAATATTTTGGTGTGGTGAAACTCTTTCATGAGTCCCATGAGCTGGCGACGGGCAAAAGGGTCCAGCCCGTTGGTCGGCTCATCCATGACGAGGATATCCGGTTCCATGGAGAGTACCGTTGCAATCGCAACCCGCTTCTTCTCGCCTCCCGAAAGGTGATAAGGGGGCTTTTCACGAAGATGACCGGCATCGACCTTGGCGAGTGCGGATGTGACGCGCTCTTCTACAGCAGCTCCTGAAAGGCCGAGATTGAACGGGCCGAAAGCGACATCGTCAAAAACCGTCGGCATGAAGAGCTGATCGTCAGGATCCTGGAACACCAACCCGACGGTGCGACGTATCTCAGGCAGAGTCTCTTTTGTTATCGGCGTGTGGCCAATGCTTATCTCTCCGCTCGTCGGCACGAGGTAGCCGTTCAGATGGAGCAGCAGGGTCGACTTCCCCGCTCCGTTTGCGCCGATTATACCGACTGACTCGCCGTGCGTTATGGTGAATGTCACTCCGTCAAGGGCAACAGTCCCGTCTGGATAGATGTGGCGGAGTTCTTTCAGTTCAACTATGTGATGACTCAATTGAGCCTCCCGGTGACTATCGAGCCGATGATCTGAGTCAGATTCGTTGTTCTCATAAAAATCAGAACCAGCGACCATCCTGCAACAAAAAAAAGTTCGCGCCTTCCAAACGAAGATCGCCTGCCAGAGTGAAAACTGCCGTCAAACCCTCTCGAAAGCATCGCAATATGGACACGTTCGGCACGCTGCCAGGTACGGAGCAGGAGATGTCCTATAAGGGTCCCGAAGCTCTTTATCCCCATCCCTTTATTCCCGCACGAACGGAGTTGACGGGCTCTGGCAGCTCTTCCCCCCTCTTCGGTCAGCACGAAAATGTACCGGTAGAGGAAGAGGAGCTGTACGGCAAATGGGCGCGGCATCCCGAGCTGCTCAAGTGCCTGGCAGACCCCGGGGAAGCCGGTCAGGGCGAGGAGAATAAAGGCGCTTCCGACGGTCAGTATGCTTCTGATTATTATGGAGAAAAACGACAGCCATCCGCCTGAGATGGCCAGTGGTCCTGCCTGAAGCATGATTGTACGGTCGATGAGCGGATTGAAGATGCCGACAACGATCACGAAAGGACAGAGGAGAAGGATCTTTCTGGCAATGTAGGAAAAAGGGAGGTTCCCGGCAGCAATCATCGCAGCCGGAAATATGAAAAACGGGAAGAGGGCCGACAGTTCATATCTGTCGTGTGATATGACGAGCAGGACAAAAACAGCGGTGACAAGCACTTTTGCCCGTGCATCAAGCCGGTGAAGCCCTGTGTCTCCAGATGCCAGAAGATCGAGTCTCTTGAAATCAAGTATTGCGCCGTCGATGGAAGCCATGCTCTCCTTGAAGAATGTACAAAAATCATGGTGAGCTGCGAAGCAGTATCAAATCATATAAAGGCCGATAATTCAAGGTTTCAGACAGATTCTGCCCGTTCAGTGTTTATGATCATGGCTGCCATGTTCATCTTCATGTTCATGGGAGTGCACAGCGACCTCGGCCTCGTGAGTATGCCGCGGGTTGGGGTCTTCCGGGTGAGGTTTCGAGTGATCGTGTACATGAGGGTGTGGATGTGAATGCTTGTGATCATGGCCGTGCGAATGCTCGACACCGCCGTGTCTATGCGGATGTTCATGATCATGTGCGTGTGGATGGGCATGTTCGTGAGCGTGAGGTTTCCGGGCTGCCAACTGCTGTCGCTTCCTCAGAATAAACCCGACCAGAACAGCCAGGCCGAGTGTGATAAGTGCGCCGGCAATCCCGGAGAGACTGGTGCCGAGCCTGCTCACTTTCCCTTTTTCACCTTCGGGTTTCTTGAAGTTGTAATCAGGCAGAAATGCCAGTTTTCCCTGAATGCCGGAGAGAGCAGCATGAATTCCGTCTTTCGAGCCTTCAACCGCTTCCTTGCCAGTCACTTTCTGTATCGACCATTCAAGACCGTCTGGATGCTCCGAAGCAAACCACGAAATAAACCCGCCGGTGATGAGGGCAAGAACCAGAAATCCGGGGATAATGCTCTTCATGATGCTTGCCTTGCCTTTATCCCTGGCGGTAAAGATATCGGGCCGGGCTTTATGGACAAAGCCGACGATTATTGCGGTCACTATCCCCTCGACAATCCCTATCCCCAGGTGAATCGGCTGCATCATTGCTACGAATGCGGTGAAGGGGAGGGCGGATATTCCGGATATCGTCGTTTCGAGTACGACAGAAAATGCACCGAGCTGAAGCCCGGCGATTGCGGCAGCCATTGAAGCGATCGCTACTTTTGTTGATGACGGGTTACGTCCTGCTAATGGGCGATAGATGAGCGGATAGGCGATGAAAGCCGGAAATATCCCCAGGTTGAAGATGTTGCAGCCGAGAGCCAAAAGGCCGCCATCTGCAAAGAAGAGTGCCTGAACTACAAGCACTGAAGCGATAGTCAAAAAAGCTGCATAGGGGCCAAGCAGGATCGTAAGCAGTAATCCACCGCCGAGGTGACCACTGGAGCCTGTTGCCGGAATGGTGAAGTTGATCATCTGCGCAGCGAAGAGAAACGCGCCAAGAACACCCATGAGAGGGACCTTGCGGTCGTCCAGCTCTTTGCTGACCTTTGCCGAGCAGTAAGCGATTGCTCCTGCTGAAGCTGCCCACATCGCGCCGCCGACTGCCGGTGATAAAAGTGCATCAGCCATGTGCATGAAAAGTTCTCCTGTTTGGGGTAGCACATAAAATAAATATGTGCTACTAATGGTATAAGATTATGTAAAAAGTATGTCAAGCTGTTTTGCTTTATTGCTGATTGAATCTATTGGATTTTGATGTTAAATCGTTTAGAATCTTTGAAAAAAGTCTGTTTAAGATCAGGAGCGTTGAATGGGAAATACGGTCAGATTCGGGATTTCGCTTGATGAGAAGCTGCTGGACAGTTTTGACCAGCTCATCGAGCAGAAGAGCTATATGAACCGGTCAGAGGCCATTCGCGACCTTATCAGGGCATCTCTGGTAGAGGAGCGTCTGGGAGCTGAAGATCAGGAGGCAGTCGGCACGGTGACTCTGGTCTATAACCATCATGTCCGTGATCTTTCCGAGAAGCTGACCGAACAGCAGCATTCGCACCATGACCAGATTATCTCGGCTATACACGTCCATCTTGATGCGCATAACTGCCTGGAGGTGCTTATCATCCGGGGGAATGTGAAGAATATCAAGCATATCGCCAACGAGCTGATCGGCGTCAAAGGAGTCAAACATGGCAAGCTGGTCATGACTACTACCGGCGAAGAGCTGCACTAATACTCATTTGACAGGTTTGCGCATATACATCTTTTGAGCCGCTGAAGATTATTATAAAGATGAAAAGTTTGAAATATGGTAAAATTCGGGTATTATAATCAGCAGTCGAAGATGAAATTTCACACCAACAAAGGGGGTTAGTTATGAAGAAGGCAAAATACGTCTCTCCGAGAGTCCTCGGGAGTGCAGTTGTTCATCCGTGCTAAGAAAAGGGTAGGGGCGCTGGCATAATGTCAGCGCCTTTTGCTTGTCCAACAGCTCTATAGATTTGACAATGAGGATAGCATGATAATTTTTCGGGCCTTATTTTTCCTTGTTTTTATTGCCTCTGCTGCCTGCGCTGAGGGAGATGCAGCACTAAAACCTTTACATGAAGAGTCGTTGGCGGCAACTGTCTCGGGGCAGATTATGATCGGAGACAATATGCCGATGCCTTACGGGGTCGTACTTCTGTATGACAAGTTGTTAGGGCCACCCCCCTCATTGGGAAAGTATTGGCGGGTTCCTGATCATATTACCGCTCTTGGGAATGATGGCCGGTTTTCGCTTGAGCTGGCAGATGGGACGTATTACTTCCAGGTTTCACAGAAAAATCCCGGTGCTGAAATAGGCCCGGCCAATGAAGCTGAATATCTCTATTTTCATGGTGATGCCGAAGGGAATTCCTTGCCGCTGATTGTCAGTAAAGGTCAAAGCGTAAACCTCGGGCAGCTTAAGGCGTTTCTCTGGAAGCCCGATCTGATAAAGCGTGACATGGGGATCACCTCTGTGGAAGGGGTCGTTGTTGATCCTGACGGGAAACCGGTGGAGAGGGCGGTTGTCCTGGCATATTATAACAACATCGGACAGGGCAGGCCGGTGTTCATCTCCGACCGTACTGACAAGAGCGGCAGGTATCAACTCCGGACGAATGATGGAGGAATATTTTACCTCAAAGTCAGGAGTGTTGTCGGTGGAGGGAAGCCATCAAAAGGTGAGTATCTGAATACGACCAAGGAGTTCGAGCCGGTAAAGGTGACCCTTAAAAAAGAAGAGAAGCTGAAAGGGGTGACTCTCAAGGTAATGAAGATGTCACGCCCTGGAGAAGAAGCGGAGGATATTGAAAAAAGAGACTGGAGAAAAATAGTGCAATAACTGCTCCTACCACTTGCTCTTTTCGTTCCAGTCTCCTTCCTTTTTCTGTGGCAAACTGCTGTTTCTGCCAAACTGTCGTACATGACAACCCACGAAGTCAGTTTTAGCCGAACGGTTTTTAGCCGATGCCGAAGCAGTACTCTTTGCTGTTATGCTACTAGCTCCCTTTGCCCCGGCAACTCCTTTTTTCTCCGGAAGCCATGAAAGACCGATGTTGTCACGTAAACCGGCCGGCCCCTCTTCGAAACAGTTTGTCTGTAGCAGGCGCGGCAGACCCGAATTGTGGGCCTGATGACACTTGGCGCAGGGGAATGAGTGCTCCCTGTTTTCTCCCCATCCTTTGACCGCTTTATGAATACGAGCAGTTTTACTTTCTCCTTCAGAGCTTAAGCGGTTGTGACACTTAAGGCAGAGACCGCCAAAAGACTCTACCGTTTCGATTATTCTGGTTTCTGCAGAAAAAGTGTTCCTGTCGATATTGTACTGCATCCCCTGCATTGAAACCGGTCCCTTTGTCGTTCCGGTAGCTCCGGTCGTCATCACGTTACCTTGCCGGGAAGGCCCGCCCCTGCCGGGCGAGTTGGCTGGTGGCGCATCCTCCCTGTATGGCGACGTCAGCCAGGTCCCTTTCAGCAGAGGTACCGCATACGCCATCTTTTCTCCCAAAGTCCGGCTTACGCCGTGCGGGTCGTGGCAGGGGGTGCAGAGACCGTTGATGCTCCCGTTTGCCGAATATTTCAGAAAAACATCTGCTTTGAGATGACTGCTGACAATCCCGGAGCGCCCCTGTCTGTTTGAGTAGCGTGAGGTCGACCCTTTGATACCTGATCCGAACCGGTGAGTATCCTTGTAGCCCATAATCGGCTGGCTGGCAGAAAAAGTCGAGTTGTAGCCCCAGGGGGTAATCCCGGCTGTTTCTGTTTCGTGGCAGTCAAAACAGAGTCCGGTGCCGCTGTTGTAGGGGTTTATGCTTTGCAGGTTCGGGTTCGAAGAAGGGGTATACGTCATCCGGTAACCGTTTCTGCCGGACGTTGTCTGTTTCAGCAGTCCACCGGCCTGTCTGCCTTCAATAGTATAGCTGGCAGTGACTCCAACGATAACTGATCCGTGAGAGTTGTGACAGTCATAGCACTCAATATTTTTAGTACCGCTCCTTCCTCTGGTAACAGGTATCTTTGCATCATAACCGCTCGCCTTGCTCCAGCCGCCTTCGTTTGCAGCGGCATTCCCATGGGCAGATAAAGCTTTGGAGAGCTGTTTTTTCCTGTTGGAAGTGGCGGTTGAGTATTTTCCCCAAGGAACAACTCCTTTCTGTTCATATCGGGAGGCAATACTCTGGCCGTCCCATGCATAAGTGCGGGGAGTGTTGGCATCGTCCGTGAATGTGCTGGTGTCATTGTTACTATCGCTGTGGCAGGAGAGGCAGTGGCGGGTGATTTTTGACACCTCGTCACGTTCTCTATCCGTTCCGATATTTGCAGGATAAAAACTGATCGCAGTGCTTTCCTGAACATATGAAGCCGGCCTGGTCCCCTGACCCCAAATCACCAGATCGATCCTGCCCGGGACGCGCTGGTGATGCTCCTTGTTCATCTCTCCATCAGGGGTTGCTTCCCAGTGGCATGCGTAGCAGTGTTTTGAGGTCGCTACAGTCCCCTGGATATGGTGGGAGCTTCCTCGCAACTGTTTTAAAATATCAGCATGACACTGCAGGCATTCGTCCGCTAGCGCCTGCAGTGCTGTAAGATTTAAAAACAATGTGATCAGGGAGAGTGTCAGTCGGGTGAATGGGCTTCTCATTGGTTCTCCATGATCAAATTACCTGTTCTGGATAACGGGAAGTCAGCTGTCGGAGTATTATCCTGCGATCATGCATTCGAATGCTGTTTCAAGGGTATGGGATGATCATTCTCTTCTCCGCAGGAGCGTACTTGACCTTTTTGCTATCTACGGAGGCATCCCACTGCAACAAGGTTTTTTTGAGGCGGGATACTGTTTCGGGGTGTTTTCCCGCCACATTGATCTTCTCCATTGGGTCATTCTTCAGGTCGAAAAGTTCTACGTCTTCATGGTGCTGTCGTTTCCCGGTGATGAATCCCCACCATGAGAGTTTCTCCAGAAGTTCCCTGTTTTTTCTGAGTATCAGTTTCCACTCAAGGGTGCGGACGGCGATGTCTCCCGGAGGATAACCCAACTGCGTAAAGCTTTCCTTCAATGTCTTCTGGTATTGCAAGAGCTCTTTTGTCTCGGCCGGAGAGAACTCTTTGCCGTTTGCGCTCTGCATCTCCAGATACCACCTGCTCAAGGTGTATTCCCACCATGGGAGACGATCTATGAAAACTTCGCTGCTGCCTGTAGCACCTTTCTCACCCTTGATCAGCGGGAGTATATTCGCTCCCTGTGCATCGTGGGGCGCAGGTATCTCCAGATAGCCGAGGATAGTCGGCATGACGTCCAGTCCCTGCACCTGTTCCCTGATCCGTTTGCCACCAAATTCGGCATCAGGAAAACGTAGCAGGAGAGCGTTTTTTACTACCGGATCAGTTACGTCATAGTGGAAATAGAGGCCGTTCTCACCCAGATCGTCACCATGCATCGACTGAAGGACGATCAAGGTTTTTTCAGTCAGCTTGAGGGAGTCGAGGAGTTTCATAAGATCGCCGATGAACTGGTCGGTGTAGTAGACCCCGGCGTCATAACGACCTGTCACATAGTTGATGTCCTCTTCAGTCAGATGATAAACCGGTTTGAAATCCCGGTAGAATTCATTGCGATAGACACGGGAGAAGATGTCATAAGATGGTGCATCGTCATTGATCCCTTGCAGCTGGGGCAGCTTTTTCCAGAAGGGCGTGTAGCCGGGCGGGTCGTACATGGTTTTGTATGGGGGGGGGACGGTTGCTGAGTAGGGCATGTGGAGCAGACCGCTGCCGATCCAGAGGAAAAACTTCTTGTCACTGTTGTTTTTCAGCCAGTTGAATGCGTCGACAGGGGCGACCCGGAGGCTGGTACCTTCCGGCCCGCGGGCTGTCCGCCCGAAATAATCGAAAGATCGGGAGAAGACGTCTCCGGGGTTGATAAGCTCGCCGCCAGCCGTATCGAAACGCATGAAGAATTCCGGCGAACTGACTGTGGCAGCAGTGGTGTAGCCATAATATTTAAGGATTTCAGGAAGTGTCCTTGCGGTAACCATGTCCCTGGTTACTTCAAAAGAGACCATGCCGTTGACCCGAGGATATTGTGAAGTAAGAACGCTCATCTGGGCAATCGGTGTCAGATTGGCCTGGGAGATGGCATTTTCAAAAAGGACCGATTTCCCAGCCAGCCTGTCTATGTTTGCGCTGGTATTGCGTTTGTAGCCGTAGGCTCCAAGGTGGTCAGCCCGGAGGCATTGCAGGGAGATAAGGATCACATTGGTATTTTCATGACGGGCTTTTGGCGCAGCAGCTCCGGGAGAGGTTTCACCCGAAGCTGCTGTGACAGTGACATATGACAGAAGCGCGACTGCTGACAGCAGAGACGAAATAACAGGGCGACTTCTGCGGTACTTCATCATTTCTTCTGGGCTCCCTTTGCCTGTGAGTCATAAACAGGGTTTAAGCCCGGAATCCACTGTTTTGCATTCAGGTCATTCCCGATCGATTTGAACTGTGCAAAGAGTTTCTGCTCAAGTTCGTAGGCGATTTTCGGTTCCTGCTCTACCAGGTTTTTCAACTCTTTCGGGTCATTTTTCAGGTTGTAAAGCTCACGGCTCTTGTTTTCAAGAGTATAGATGAGTTTCCAGCCCTCTTTGGTGATTATGGAGCGTTTGTAAGTGTACTGGCGGTAGTCGGTCTCGGAGTAGACCTCTTTTGCAACAGCCTTACCCTTGAATGAAGGGACCAGGCTTGTCCCGCGCAGCTGGGTCTTCGCTTTCTCAGGCATCTTCACGTCGAGCAGGTCGAGAATTGTCGGCATGATGTCGAGGCTGGTGATCTGATCCTTGATGACCTTGCCGCTTTTCTGCTTGGGAAGCTTGATGATCAGGGGCACGTGGATGAGCTCGTCATACAGGCTGAAGCCGTGGTCAAAGCGCTTGTGCTCGTAAAACTCCGTGCCGTGGTCGGAAGTCAAAACGAAAATGGTTTTGTCCATAAGGCCCAGTTTCTGAAGTTCTGCGAGGAATTCTTTAAATTTCGCGTCGGTCCGCTGGATTTTCTCGTCGTAAATGGCGCGCCAGAACTTTACATCCTCATCGCGCAGCGTGACGCTCCCCTTCTCCAGACCTTCTTCACGAAGAGCCTCCTGCTCCTGCGCAGAGCCGGTGAACTTTTTGTCGTACCCCTTTTCGACAAAGCGGTAGTCGAAACCTTCGGCAGGTACATTCTGGCCATGCATGTCATAGCCGTGCAGGAACATGAAGAATTTTTTGTCCTTGTTAGCCTTCAGCCAGTCAAGAGCTTTAGGAATGCTGACTCCCATGCTGCCGAATTTACCCTTGTCAAAGAAATACTGGTCGAACCCCTGTCCATAGCCGAATCCGCCGCTAACCCCGGCATTACCGGTGAAACCGCCGGTTGCGTAGCCGCTATTCTTGAGGACTTCGGCAATGGTTACCAGGTTCGGGGAGAGCTCTTTGAGATTGGAAAGCTTGTTGTTCGGCGGGTTGAAGACCGCGAACTTGTTGGTCAGTTTATGCTCGGACGGGTAGACGCCTGTGAACCAGCTCATGGAGGCAGGGACGGTCCATGAGGCAACTGAAATGTTGTTGGTGAAGTTGAATCCATTTTTGGCCATCTCATCGATGGTCGGGGTCACTTTTTTCGGATAGCCAAGCGAGCTTACATGGGCAGCCTGAAGTGCGTCAAAGCTGACAAAAACAAGGTTGTAATCCTTGTACTTCAGGGAGAGCTCTGCTGTGGGTTTTTTCTTCTCTGCCCCGTATGAAACCCCGGCAATTGCCAGGGAGAGTGCGAGGCATACCATCATGGTGATAAAGCTTCTGGTTTTCATTCTCCAAATCTCCTTTTCCTTTTCAGCTTGGGTTCAATAAACTTCCAGGTCTCTTCCTACTGCAATTTTCCCTTTGTAATCCTTCATCTCTCTGAGCAGGTCGTCCGGAGTTGACGCAAGCGGTCGCTTCTCCGGGCGGAGAGTTATCGAGTTATGGTAGAGGATCAACAGCTTGGGCTTTGCTTTGGAAGCAAGTTTTACAAGCTGTGTCGTTGTCGTATGGTACTTAGATGCGTATTCCCTTATATCGTGCCCTTGAGAGTTGGGTCTCATCGGGTTGTCGAGATACTTCTCGGTGAGAGCTTCATGAAGAAGGATGTCGCAGCCGTTGCAGGCCTTTACGGTCTCTTCTGTCGGGGTGGTATCTCCGGAGATGACGATGCTTCGGTCTTTTGTGTCGAAACGGTATCCAAAGCTTGTCTTCCAGTCACCATGTTTTGTCGGGAAGGCTGTTACCGTGATGTTCTCGTCTTTAAAGACAACACCGCTCTTGATCTCGTGGACATTCACCTTGATCCCTTCGGGAGAGGCTTTTTCCATGCCATCCCGACGGATGGAGATATCTTCATGGTAGGCAGTCAGGATATGTTCGGTCATGAATTTCAGCCCTTCCGGACCGTAGACCTCGAGAGGCTTTTGCCGTCCCATTGTCCAGGGGGTCAGAATCAGATCGGGATACCCGGCGGTATGGTCGGAGTGGAGATGGGTTACAAATACGTTCCGGATATTGATCGGGTCAAGCTCGGTAACCCCTTTGTCAAGCTTTGCCGCAGCGGCACGTCTAATGACTCCCGGCCCGAAATCGACCAGATACGCGCTGCCGTTGACTACGATCGCAGTGGCCGGGCCTGAGCGATCCGGGTCAGGATTCGGGTTGCCGGTCCCGAGTAGCACCAGTCTGGTAGAACTGGCGGGACTTTCAGCGTATGCACAGGGGAGGGGAGTCGAGAGCATCACAAGGCAAACGATTTTGGTGATCAATGATTTTATGGGAAAGTCTCCAGGGTGGAAGTGGATACAGATTAACACTCAGCAACTCTTTCATGCAAGGGTTTCTGGTCTGGACCTAATCCAATTGCATATTATCGGGCGTGGTTCTGGGCGCGTGGATATACTCACTGAAGCAGTGATTCAGATGAATCATTTTCGGATGAAGCTGATGGGTCGTCTGAAACGGCATTTCTTTTCGATTTCGATCTTGATGGATTTTTCTCAAATATTGACTCTTCCTGAGGTCTCTGCTTTCTATAAGGGGTTGCCAGCCTTACATCGTTATACTGGTAGTCGATGCTGAAACTGCTCTCGCCGCTATTAAGGTAATCAAACTCTTTCGCGGGAAAAGTTGCAATACCGTCCTTAGATGTTGACGTGGCATACTTGTTTCCGTCAATTTCAACAGTTACAGACTCTCCTGCAAGAGGAGTGTCCATGATTACGAGCTTGTCATTATCAAACGACTCCCTTGAAAGAGTCTTGTCTGTGTCAGCCTTTTCAATGAAGTATGTCGGAGGGTTCTTGTTGCACATCCTTTTAAATATATTAAATCCTGTCACCAGTTCATAAAACATGGGGACACCCATCGTAGTAAGCATGAAAGCAGGATACCGTTCATAAGCACTAAAACAGTCATAGCTTACTGTTTCGTGGCGGGTTTCTTTGACTGCCCGGTACTCAGTTTTAATGTACTCAGCCATCGAGACGCGCCTGTAGAGCTTTACAGAAAGGGGCCTGACTTCCTCCAGAATCACTCTGTTCTCAAGTTCCCTCGCTCCGAGTGAAGTTTTTGACAACTCTTTGCCTGGTGCGATTGTCGTGACTATATTGGTTGTGGAACATGCCTGCAGTAGAAGCAAGCTGAGGATGAAGAGTATGATAAAACAGTTTCGCAAAAGGTATATCTCCAGGGGGTCAATGCTCTTTTTTTAATGCAAGGATGAGACCGAAGGGGTTGATGACAAACGATTTTCCCGATTAGTATTAGGAGGAGTTTCGCCAGAAGGTTTCCGCTGACAGTAAAAATATGAGTTGTTTTTGTATACGTCAGCTAAGCAACTAAATCATATAAAGAAAACACAATCAAGGAAATATGAAGTCAAGGGAGTGAACGCAGATTGATACAGGTGGCTCATCCCCGGTTTATGACGAGTTGGCGGTCTGTCCTTTCGGACTGAACGACCAGTTCCTTCTCACTGCAGGTCAGTTTTGCCGTGGTTTAGCCCGCTTGGCTTTGCGTACCGGTCTGTAGGTGTCGGTATTATTCTGTTCGAGGTATCGGTAGTACTCCTCTGTCATCTCTGCTTTCTTGCGGAGCTCGTCCTGGTCTACGACGATCATCTCATCGATGCCCTGCTCTCTGGAGACTTTACTGTTCGTTTTTTTTGTCCCGGAACTTTCTGCCGAGCGGGGAACCGAAGGATTGTCCGTAAAGACAGGTGTGCCGTCCGCAGCGGTCTCCCGATAGATCTGATCATCGTGTTGCCGGGGGATGATTCTGAAGTCAACGCCATATCTGACCTTGCCGAAAGCCGTGTTCTCATGGGCCTCTGATCGCGTCGAATAGACGATGCGCTGATCCGGCTTGACCTGTAGCCCCTGTTCGCGGTTGATTTCGAGCCACTCCTGCAGGCCGTCATCGCGGAGTACCTCAATATAGGTACTCAGTTGATAACGGCGCAGCGAGATGACTGTGGCCTCGACATCCGGAGTATGAAGCTGCTCGGGCTTCTTTCTGCGGGCACCTTCGCACTGCGGGGCAACCAGCAGCAGTATAAGCAATGTAAGGCATACATGCAGGCAGCGACGGATTCTCACTTGCTCTCCCTGCAGATCATCCGGGAGAGCACCTGATACGGATGGGTAAGGCGCTGATAGCCGTCCCTGCTTCCGGCGGCACTGTTATCATCACCCGCATAGCGGGCATCGACCGGACTCCGCTGTTTTTTATATATCCGCACACTCTGCAGGGGTTTGTACATCAGTCGGGCGCAGTCGAGGATGACCTGGGTCTCATACTCCTCGCGACCAGACGCGGCATAACTCTCTTTGATCATGACTTTGAATCGATTGCGGTTTGTATAAATTATGTTTGCAGAGTCATATGAGTAGTCGACGCCGTACTCGGAAGCCAGATACTCCCAGGAGCGGCTGTTGTCGTCATCACTTACTTCGATCCTGTCCTGAAGTGCCTTCGGGATGGTCTCTGCCCTGTCAGTGAAATGCATATTGCCTGATTCGTCTGTCCAGGAGTAAATCTCGGCATATGCCGCAGGGGTGGTTGTCAAAATCACGGCAACCAGAAGAGCGCTGAGAGTGACTATGGCTTTAAGAGGAAGATTATTTGAATCTGTCGCGGCAGGCATACAGTTCATCCTTTGTCTTGTTGAATTCGAAGCTGAAATTGGACAGCCGCTCACTGAAGTCCGGATAGTAATTCCGGTAGGAATTTGCCAGCCCGCAGACTTCGCCATGAAGATTCGATAATCCTCTGACTTTCACATAACAGTCAAAGTAATTTTTTGATGGCGTCGGCAGTCTGCTGAAGGCGGAATCAGCCTCAATCCGCCGCCGGTTGATCGCACCGAGGCTGTCTGAAAGACTTTCCGTGAGGAAATAAGGCTGGGCATTCTGGTACCACGACGATTTGTAGTTGTAATTCTGGGTCATGCAGGCATCAGTGTTGGTAACAAGGAGGTCGACAACCGGATTGAATCTCTCCTTGAAATCGTTGTCATTCCGTTCCGGTGATACATTGTGGCCCTGTCCCTCAGCCGCTTTTCTCATCTCGGTGGTATTCTCTGCGTAGAATTTGTTTCTTCTGGCACTGTTCATCGAACAGGTCATGAAAAACCCCAGCAGGACCAGCAGCGAGAGGACGCGTACGAGTAGCGACGAGAGCCGCCGGTCAAAGAGGTTACTGTACCACGCATCTACATCCCGTGTCGCTGTCCGGAGCTTGACAAACTCAAGCCGCTCTTTTTCCTGCTGGCGGACCTGGGTCTGCAGGTAGTTTTTTATAACTATGCCGCAGATAGCACAAATCTCGGCCATGGCCTGCTCGCAGCTGCATTTGGGGCAGACCATCCGCTCCCGCTGCTGAATGATCTCCACTCCCGAACGTAACGGCCAGACTCTGAAGAGGTTGCTGCAGCGGGGGCAGGTGACCTCACGACCCTCTGCAGGCACCTTGCTTTCATCGATATTCCCGCTCGCCGAGCAGACCGGGCACTCAATTCTCATACGGAAACCTTGCAACCAACAGTATCATAACCATCTAATATTTCTGAAGCTCTCTGGCTGAATCGGGTGACGTCGCCACATGTACTGCGTGCAGGTCTGCCTTGCCGTTTTTGGCTGTCCCGCTCATCTCATTTTCAATGATGTAAACGTCCTGATTGTCATGAAGGCCGTATTTACCGTCGCCTTCGAGGAACTTGTAGTCCTCGAACAGGAGATGGTTACCAATATGGGTGCCGCGGATCGCCAGTCGATAGCGCGGCATCGTCTCGATCCAATCCATGTATCCCTCCAGCTTGCCTCCATCGGTGGTTTGAATGACCAGCAAAAAGGGGTGCTGTTTGCCGCGAAACGACATCTCTCCCTGCCAGTTGCCCGGCTGCAGAGCGTAATTCATGTCCATTTTACAGTCATGGCCGAATCTGGCCCATACTGCGATCAGAACTACGGCTGCAATCCCCCAGAACCGCTTGCTTGACAGCATCTTCCGGGCAGAAGGCATCTCGGCCACAGGTGCAAAAGTGACGTCATCAGAGGCATCCAGCTGGACACTGACCTGCTTGACCCGTGCCAGATATTTTGAGAAGACAAGACCGCACTTCGGGCAGAGGTCCGTTTCGATATTCGTATTTACAAAAAATCCGCACGATGGGCAATTGTCGATACCGGGGGGCTCGGGAACGGTTTCCTGTTCCGGATGTAATTCAAATTGACGCTGACAGCTTTTGCAGGTTGCGATGACTCCGGTTTTCGGTATGCGAACATCGCCGATATCTTTGCTTGATTTGCAGTATGGGCAGGTAATGATCATTCAATGCTGACCTTTCTCGTCGGAATAATAGCCATCGTACCGGGTTTTATAAAGCAGAAACAGTTGTCATGATCTTTAAAACTGAATTCCATTGTCTTAATTATTCAGCTTATGATATGTGTATATAATTGAACTGCAGTCACAAATGCCACAAAATAGCGAGCCAACAATGACTTTTTCAGCCGGGCGTTTCTTCCTTTTATTTATCATACTCACTGCGATATTTACCACCCTAACCTCATGCAAGGATCAAAACCGTAAAGTTGTCAAGATCGGCTACATGAACTGCAATAACGAGCAGGAGACCAGACATCGTTTCGTCCCCCTCACGCGCTACCTTTCAGACAAGGTCGGCGTTGAGTTTGTCATGGTCCCGGTGGATACGCATGATTTCGAAAAGCGTTTCAATCAGGGGGAGTTTGCCTTTACCCACACCAACTCGCTGATCTACATGATCCTTAAGGAGCGTAACAACCTGAAGCTCCTCGCCTCTGAAAAACGGGGTAATTTCGGTTCAAAGTCAGGCGGGGCGATCATCTCCAGAAAAGGAAGCGGCATAGACAGGCTGGACCAGATAAAAGGGAAGAATTTCGCATTCGGCCCTATGCTTGCTCCGACCGGCTATCTTGCGGAGTATGACCTTCTCCTCAGGTCCGGCATCGATCCTGAGAAGGATTTTGCTTCCTATACCATCCCTTCCGGCTCCTACAAGCACGAAAAGCTTGTCTACGGAGTCCTGTTCGGTCAGTACGATGTCTCTGCTGCCACATTACTCGATCTTGAGACCATGACCAAAGAGGGAAAGATAGCCGCAGACGATTTCAACATCCTTGCTCAGACTCCTCTTGTCCCGTACTGCACGTTCGCTGCCGCTTCGAATGCCGATCCGGCGCTTGTCGACAAGCTCCGCAAGGCTCTTCTGGAGCTGAAACCGACCGATACTGCCGAAGTCGACGGTGAAAGGGTGAAGGTCCTGAAAGCAGCCTGGATCGACGGCTATGAAGAGCTTGTTGATAAGGATTTCGACCTGTTGCGGGAGATGGCAAAGCGGGTCAACATGCCCCCTTACCAGAAGTTTTAAACCAATATGAAGTTTGACCGTTTCGACAAAATCCTCATTTCACTGCTTGCTATCGCTGCAGTAGCTCTTCTCGCCTACACGGCACAGTCTTTTCCTGCTAAAACGACTGCGATCGAATCCAGGAGCATGGAGCGTGAACTGGCTTCCCAGGCCCGTGTAGGGCTTCTGGAGAAGCTCTATTCGCCGGTTACCGTGGCTCTGCAGAACGGGCAGTATCAGGAAGCTCTGTTGAAGCTTGAGGAAGTAAATATCCGCTATCCTGGAGAGGCTCACGGATTTATCCTCAAGGGTGAGATCCTTTACCGGATGGGAGTGCTTGACGGCGCTGCCGCCGGATTTATCAGGGGGATCAAGCTCAGCGGTGACTATATTGATAAAAACAGCCCGTTTTCAAAGCGCGACATCATAGCGATACTTGTAGAAAAATCGCTCCCTCCGGCACAAACCGCATATAAAAACTCCCACTCGAATCCGGCATTGAAAGAGAACCTTTCCAACCTCAACTACCTCAAGAGCCGACTTGCCGGGGGGTGCGAATAATGCGCCTGGACCGACACATGATGACAATTATACTGAGCGGGCTGTTGCTCGGGTTTTTCGGGGTGATGCTCTCTGTCTGGGGGAATCCGGAGAACTCCGGTATCTGTGTTTCCTGTTTTATCGAGAATAGTGCCGGTGCTCTCGGGCTTCATAATAACCCCCGTCTTCAGTACCTTCGTCCGGAGCTTGTCGGTTTCGTGCTGGGGGCATTTGCAAGTGCACTTCTCAGGAGAGAGTTCCGTTCCCGGGGCGGCAGTGCTCCTCTTTTCCGCTTTGCCTCAGGATTTTTCCTGATAGTCGGCTGTGCCGTGTTTATCGGTTGTCCGATAAAGCTTTTCCTGCGATTCACTGCCGGAGATCTTACCTCTCTGGCAGGTGTCGTCGGGCTGATCGTTGGCGTCTGGTGTGGTCTGAAGGGGCTTGCTAGCGGTGTCGAGCTCGGTCGACTCTCTCCTTCGGCTGCTCCGAGAGGGAGCGGGCTGCTCGCACCTGCTGTTTTTCTGATGTTTCTGCTTTTTATCTTCATCTCCCCGTCTTTTCTAATTGCATCTGAAAAAGGGAGCAGTGCCCAGCATGCGCCTCTGCTGATCTCTCTTGCCGTCGGGCTTCTCCTCGGGTTTATAGCCCAGGGGAGCCGTTTCTGTATTACCGGAAGCGTCCGTGACATCCTGCTGATGGGACGACGAGCTCCGCTCCTCTGGGGCGGGACCGCTTTTCTCGCGACAGCACTGCTGGTGAATTTTATCAGTGGCCGGTTTAATCCCGGTTTTGCCGGGCAGCCCGGCTCACATCAGGAATACCTCTGGTCATTTCTCGGGATGGTCCTCGTCGGCTGGCTCTCGGTACTGATCGGCGGCTGCCCGTTCCGTCAGCTGGTGAAGTCGGGTGAAGGTGATTCGGACGCGGCGCTGGTGGTAGCCGGGATGTTTCTCGGTGGTGCACTGGTTCAGGGGTGGAATCTTGCCGCTACATCCGCCGGGGTCCCGATTGGAGGGAAGATCGCCATCATAGCAGGTTTTGTGCTTGTTTTCAGCGGAAGCATCCTTCTGAGAGAGAGGGAGTAATTGACCGGTCAGTTCAGCAGATCTTTTTTTGCTCTTTTTGGACTTTTGCTCATTCCGGCACTCCTTCATGCTGCAGATATGGAGATCACTCCATTCAGGGCGACAAATCAGAGCCCTCTGGTGGTGATCCATGCCATTCCTGTTGATTCTTCTGCCACGATAACGCCGAAAGGGCACGTCTCTTCAGCATTTACCTTTGACCTTGCCAGTAACTACACATACGCTTCAGACTTCTCATCAGGGGATAATCTTCTCTTTGACGGGGAGTCATACCGCTGGACAGTTTCGACCCGTTACGGATTGACTGATAGAGTCGAAATAGGGATTGATATTCCGTACATGCTCTACGGGGGCGGCTTTCTCGACAGCTTCATAATCGACTGGCATGACACTTTCGGACTGCCGCAGGGGGGCCGGGACAGTGCAGCAAAGAACCGCTCGCAGTACAGCTACACCAAAGATGGTCGGCAGAAGCTGCTGATGGATCGTTCCGGCAGCGGGCTTGGAGATGTGACCCTGACGACGGGAGTGAAGCTGTTTGAGAACAGATCTCTTGCCGGTGCAGAATCCGTTGCTTTTCGTGCCACGCTCAAACTCCCGACCGGCGACAGTGACCGATTGCTCGGAGACGGGGCGATTGCCGGTACCGGCTCTCTCTGCGGAGGGATGAACCGGTTTACCCGGTGGGGTACTGTCGGGTTGTTCGGTTCAGCCGGTCTCATGGTGTCCGATGACGGGAAGGTTTTGAGAGATCAGCAGAAAAACCTGGCAGGATTCGGGACATTAGGCGTGGGATGGGGGCCTCTGTCATGGATATCGTTCAAACTCCAGCTGAATGGAAATACCCCTCTGTACGGAGGCAGCAATCTTGCCGAGATTTCCAAACCACCGCTGATGCTTATGATGGGCGGGGCTTTGAAGTTCCCGGGTGAATATATCCTGGATATAGGGGTCTCCGAGGATGTGTCCGTGGCTACTGCCCCTGATGTCGCTTTCCATCTCGGCCTCTCCAGGCAGTTCTGATAAGGCTCCCAACTGATGACTCATCTCCCGACTACAATCCAGGAATCTCTGCAGCGCGGCTGGAAAGAGCTGGACGTCATCTTTGTGACAGGCGATGCGTATATCGATCATCCCGCTTTCGGCACTGCCCTGCTTGCGCGCCTGCTGGAGTCGGAGGGCCTCAGGGTCGGGATAATCGCCCAGCCTGACTGGAAAAACAAGGATGCATTCAAGGTCCTCGGTCGCCCCAGGCTGTTTTTTGCCGTGACTGCCGGGGCCATGGACTCCATGGTCGCCCATTATACACCTTCCCGCAAGATCCGCCGCGACGATGCCTACACCCCCGGCAACAGCCACGGCGCCCGCCCGAACCGGGCCACTATTGTCTATACTTCTGGTTGCAAGGCGGCCTACAGGGATGTCCCGGTCGTAATCGGAGGTATCGAGGCTTCCTTGCGCCGCTTTGCCCAGTACGATTTCTGGGAGGACAAGGTTCGAAGGTCGTTGATCTTCGACAGCAAAGCCGATCTGCTGGTCTTCGGCATGGGGGAGCGTCCGCTCCTTGAGCTCGTAAGACGGCTTCAGTCCGGCGAGAGCTTTCAGGGCATAACCGATTTGAAGGGGGCCGCGGTTGTAGCCAGAGCCGCCGATTTGTCCGGATCAATTGAATTGCCCTCGTTTGAAGCGGTGTCGTCCGATAAAAAGCTTTATGCCGAGGCGTTCAGGCTTGCCAGCCTGGAGCAGAACCCGTACGCCGGTAAAGCCCTGATGCAGCCGCATGGCGACCGTTTTCTCTTGTGTAATCCGCCAGCGCTACCGCTTCCAGAAGCTGAAATGGACCAAATCTACGCACTGCCGTTCACCCGCCTGCCGCACCCTTCCTACAAGGAGCCGATTCCGGCCTGGGAGCAGATCAAGACCTCCATAACGACTCACCGTGGCTGTGCCGGCGGCTGTGCTTTCTGCGCGATCACCTCCCATCAGGGGAAATTCATCCAGTCCCGTAGTGAGAAGTCGGTCCTGGCGGAGATCGAAAGGGTGGCGGGGGAGAGGTGGGCTCACGGCAGCATCAGCGACATCGGTGGTCCGACTGCCAACATGTTCGGCGTCTCCTGCAAAGCGCCCGATCAGGGGCACTCCTGTCGGCGGGAAAGTTGCCTCTATCCGGCCATCTGCCGCAATCTTGACCTGGCAGATGCAAAGAGTGCGGGGCTCCTCAGAAAGGCGCGCAGCGTCAAAGGGGTGAAGCACACCGCCGTATCCTCCGGGGTCCGTTTCGACCTCCTGCTGAGGCAAAAGGGGTATTTCGACGAGCTTGCCAGCCATCAGGTCGGCGGACTGCTCAAGGTCGCGCCCGAGCATCTTGTCGACAGTGTTACCAGGGTCATGCGCAAGCCGGGAGGGCGGGCTTTTGCGGAGTTTCTGGAGATGTTCCGCCAGAAGAGCAGGGAGGCGGGCAAGCGGCAGGCAGTCGTCCCCTATCTGATCTCCGGGCATCCCGGCTGCACGCTTTCCGACATGGTCGATCTGGCCCTGAAGCTCAAGGAGCTGGGTCTCAAGGTCGAGCAGGTTCAGGATTTCACCCCGACTCCGGGCACGCTGTCGACCTGTATCTACTATACCGGTCTGGATCCGTTCAGCGGAGAGACGGTGTATGTTCCTCGCGGTGAAAAAGAGAAGAAGCTGCAGAAGTCGCTGCTGCTCGCACATCTTCCCGAAAACCGGAAAAGTGTCATGGAGGCGCTTAGGCTTTGCGGGCGGGAGAGGGAGGCCGGCAGATTGCTTGCGGTGTATTCTGGAGCAGTCACTTCGCGTAGTAGAAACTGAATATTTTATCCCCTCCATCCATCTGGGCTCAGAATAGTTGCACAAGGAACTTCTTTATAAATCATGAAAAAATCCGTAATCCTGGCGACATATTTCATCTTCTTCCTGTCCGGTGTTTCTGCGCTGATCCATGAGATCGTCTGGGCACGATACCTCGGTCTCGTGTTCGGTGGATCGCACCTTGCGGTGACCTGTGTGCTCTTTGTGTTCATGGGGGGGCTGGCAGCAGGCAGCTACCTTATCGGCAAACGGGTCGATTCCCGTCAAAACCTGCTGCGCCTGTTCGGGTATCTTGAAATCGGCATTGGTGCTTCAGCTCTTCTCTTTGCCGGTTTGATAAAGATATATCCGTCGATTTATATCCCGATCGCTCAGGCTGCTCCGGATTCAACTGTATTTATAACCAGTATCAGAATCCTCTTTGCTCTTCTTGCGATGATAATCCCTACAACGCTGATGGGAGGGACGCTGCCGGTACTGACCTCTTTCACCTCCAGATTGATGAAAGATACCGGAGTACGGCTCTCCTTCCTTTACGGGTTCAATACCTTCGGTGCAGTCTGCGGTGCAGCGGCTACGGGATTTGTGATGCTGCGCACCTTCTCCATGAGCACTACTCTCGTAATAGCGGTGGCAATCAATCTTGCTGTAGGGATTAGTGCCATCCTTATTCAGAAAACGATAAAAAGCGAAACTGAAAGTGAAGTTTCGTCACAAGATGAATCCGGGTCAGATGGGGTTCCGGCTACTGCGGAGAATCATTATCTCTCAAGGCTGGTTCTCTGGGGTATTGGTGTAAGTGGTTTTTGTGCAATGAGCTATGAAGTCCTCTGGAACAGGATCTTGAGTGTCGCAGTCGGGGCAAGTGCATACGGATTCACCATCCTGCTCATGGCTTTTCTTTCTGGAATAGCAGCCGGGAGCACTTCATATGGTCTTTATTGCAGCGTATCTACGAAACTGCGAAAAGGGATTCCGTCTCCGGTTGCAACTTCTGCACGATCTTTTGGCGTCATCCAGGTGCTGATCGGTTTGACGGCACTCTATACGACGACACATTTTCGTTATCTGCCGAAATACGTGGCGTTCCTCCATGAGTTTTTCAGAGGACTGCTGCAGGGAGCAGATCAGTTTCAGGTGCTTCAGCTTGCAAATTTCACCCTTGCCTTTTACATGATGTTCATCCCGGCATTTTTTATGGGGGTGGCCTTTCCGATGGCCGGAGCTATACATAGTCGCTACAGCGGGTTTGTCGGCAAGTCTGTCGGTGAAACACTCTCTTTTAATACGATCGGTGCAATTCTGGGAGCAGGGGTCAGCGGATTTGTTTTGATCTACCTTTTCGGCATCCAGCGCTCTCTCCAGATGATCATCCTTCTGAATACCGTATACGGCCTGGTGCTTATTGCAGCCGTGCAGTGGGGAAAGCGGATATCGATGCTGGTCTCTTGTGCTGCCCTGGCTGCACTCATGGTACCGGTATTTTCCCCTTCATCATGGGAACTCTGGAATCCGAAACTTTATGCGATATACCAGTCCAATAAACCCGAATCCTACGGGACGGATGAAGAGATAAGCGAGATGATGGACAACATGGATGTCCGTTATTACTACGAAGGGACTCAAACCATAGTCAGTGCTGTCCAGTCGGTGGACATACTTTTCTTTATTACCAACGGCAGGGTGGAAGCATCGAATGCCCATCAGGATATGCAGTGTCAATATGTTCTCGGGCATCTGCCGATGCTGATGCATCATAATCCCCGCTCTGTTTTTGTTCTCGGAACCGGCAGCGGCATGACACTGGGTGCGGTTTCTGTTCACCCGACAGTCGAGAAGATAACTCTGGCTGAAATCGAGCCCGGAGTCCTGGGGGTAGCAAAGACTTTCGGAATAGACAATCACTACATACTTTCCCGGCCTGATCCCCGGCTTAAAATAGTTTTTAATGACGGCAGGAATCATCTCCTTACCACAAAAGACAAATATGATGTCATTACTGCAGATCCGGTGCACCCATGGTTCAGCGGTTCAGGCTATCTGTACTCTTCCGAATATTTCCGGCTTGCATCACAAAAGCTTAACCCAGGCGGCATACTTTGCCAATGGCTCCCTTTGTACGAGCTTACGGCTGAAAACCTGAAATCTGTTGTCAGAACGATACGGGAGAACTTCACTTATAGCATGATCTGGGTGACTCACTACGATGCAGAGATAATCGCCAGTAATTCACCGATCATCATTGATGAAAACGAGCTGGCAAGGCGGATTTCGGCTGCACCTGTCACCGGCGATCTGCGCCAGATCAAGATGGGGAGTGCTGAAGATTTTCTGAGCTATTTCGTGATGGGTAGTGAAGGGGTAAAGGCATATAGCTCCGGAGGGAGGATAAATACTGATGACAACCTCTATCTCGAATTTTCCGCTCCTCGCAGTATCGGGTTGGATTATCTGAGAGAAACCAACCTTTCAGATATTCTGGGCTACCGGGAAAAGATTCTGCCTTACCTTAAAAATGATAGTAATGAAGAGTTGAAAAGGTCTCAGTCACTTCGTTGGGAGGCAAATCACCAGGCTGCTCTACTTGAAGACAGGGTACATGTTCTGGATATGAGCGGCAAAATGATGACCTATCAATATACCGAGATTGCCACCGAGCTGGAGAATCGATACCCTCGCTATGCCCCATGGAGATTTGTCAAGGACGAGTCCGGAGATGAAAGAGGGGGTACCCCTCGTACCCTTCAGGAGTTGAATCTACAGATGATTGATGAAAATGATAAGCCGGTGATGGCTGAAATATCAGCGATTGTTGTCCGTAAAAACAGCAGTAGGGCGCGGCTCTTTTTTGTAGATAACAGTACCAAGACCGTATTTGGCAAACTTCGTGTCAAGGGATCTGGAAAGGAAGCCTACATCGAAAACTTTGCTAAAGTTGTGATGGAAGATGTCCAGAAGGTATATTCCGAGGAGAGTATGAAGGCAGCAGAAGCCGGAAAGGAACCGCCATCAGTTTTCAGGGTGTTCCCAAGGATCAAAACTGCTGTCGAGGCGAGGATAGATTTTGAATGAATTTCGTCATCCAGAAAGCAGAGCGGGATTATGTGTGATCAAAAAAAACTTGACTGGCATATTGTGCCTGTTGTATAAAGCTAATTCCGCTGGCGTAGCTCAACTGGAAGAGCAGCTGACTTGTAATCAGCAGGTTGCGGGTTCGAGTCCCATCGCCAGCTCCATTTATAAAGCGAATCGCCGGGATGGAAACAATCGCCGGCGTATTGTTGTAGGCTTTCCCCCTGGAGGGATTCCCGAGCGGCCAAAGGGAACAGACTGTAAATCTGTCGTCAGCGACTTCGGAGGTTCGAATCCTCCTCCCTCCACCATAAACGACATATCGAGACGATCTTTTTCAGTTGTGGGCCAGGAGACGAAAGTCGCAAGAACTGGCAGCGCTGGGCAGATGCGGCTCACAAGGCATTCAACAGATCATTTTGGCGGGAGTAGCTCAGTTGGCTAGAGCATCAGCCTTCCAAGCTGAGGGTCGCGGGTTCGAGTCCCGTTTCCCGCTCCAAATTTTTTGTTAAGCCCACATAGCTCAGGAGGTAGAGCACTTCCTTGGTAAGGAAGAGGTCTCCGGTTCGAGTCCGGATGTGGGCTCCATCAGCATAAACACCAAGAACTGGAATAAATCAGTAAACGGAGGATTAATAAGATGGCAAAGGCAAAATTTGAAAGAAACAAACCGCATTTAAACATA
>VFJK01000132.1 GCA_009886125.1 Geobacter sp.
CTGGCGATACTGGGCGCTAATATCACGTACAGCTAGTCGCCAAGCCAGTTCGTGACCGGAAACCAGATCACGGAACATCTCGGCCAGCATCTTGCGTGGACTGGCTAGTGACGATTCCGGAGTATACATTGTGGTCTGAAGCTCACTCATTAATTGTCCCACCTGCGATTCAATATCACACTATCACCCATATCTATAACCGTTCTGCTTAAAAGGCGATTGAACCACTCCAATGATAAAACCGATTGCGAATCTGCCCATCTCCCGGTATTTTCTGATCGGGAGAAGAAAAAGCAGTGCATGGCGCGAGCAGTTAAGAAGCAGCAGGAGCCATAAGATCATCGGATATCTGGACTTAAGACGGTAAAATGAATTACCTACCGCTTTCGGTTTTCGAAGATTTGGTATAAGCAAAGGCGGATGGAAATAACAAAGCCTTTGGCAATTAAGACTCTTCTTACCTGCAATGGTGAAACGTGTAACAAATTCGACATCTTCCTGCCCTACGAAATTATCTACAAAACCACCGAGCTCTGCAATAACTTCACGGCTATAGGCAGTACACCGACTGGTCATAAAGTAGTCATCATGATAATCGTAATGATTTGCAATTGTGGCAAAACTGGCGCTACCATGAGGCACAACTGCATCTATATCAGGATTTGCAATGATAGTTACATCAAGCATTGAGAGAAAATCCGGCTGAAGAATAACTGTATCATCATCAAGAAAGAGGATTACCGCTCCTCTTGACTTCTCAACTCCATAATTGCGTGAATAGCCCATCATACCGAAGTTCTTGTCAAGAGGATAGTATCGAACCTGGAGCATCTTTCCGAATCTGTCGGCAAGAGCTTTTCCGGCATCAGTCCCTTCACGGTCCTCGACAAGAACAACCTCGAACAGCTTCCTGTCGAAATCCTGCTGAAGCAGAGAAAAAAGGATCCCTTCGAGAAGATCAAGACGACTATAGAAATTGATTATACATGAGATCTTGATGCCATCGCATGCGGCAGGGACGGAACAGTCGCCTTTCAAGTCAAATGGGGATAATTTGTAGAGGGATTGCAGAATGGTTGCTCTCACTTTCCGTAAATCCCCCACCCGACCGTGACAACCCATAATAATCCGACTATAAAGAGCGGAATATCTTTGGTCAGCGATTCGGTCGGATCGCCACCCTTGCCAGACTGTACCCGTAAAAGATAACGCATCAGCCCGAAACAGCAGAGCGGCACAGTATATACTAGAAGCGCTGAGTGGCGCGAGATAACATACATAGTATAGGTAACCAAGACCGCCCCCCCGGTCATGTACATAATGCCGTCAAGGAAACCGACCGGATAGCCGAGCAATGCCTTACGGTGCGCCCCTGCCCTGTCTCCCAATAAATATTTCTCAGCAAGACGTTTACCGGTACTGAGAAAAATCGCCAGCAGAAATACAGACAGAAAGAGCCATTCCGATATAACAATTCCAGTTACTGCACCGCCAGCAAGAAGGCGGAGCAAGAAGCCGGAGGAGATGCAAAAAAGGTCAACTACCGGGAACTCTTTCAGCTTGAGGGAATAAGCGGATGAAATGAGAAGATAAGTAGTCAGAACCAGAGTAAATTTCATGGAAATTGAAGCCGCAAGCAGCATGGCGACCAGAAGGAGCAGGCATGCCAATGATGCCGCAACCTGAACAGACAGGATACCGGAGGCAATCGGGCGGAGCCGTTTTTCAGGATGCTCTCGATCCTGCACCTTGTCAGCAATATCGTTGAAAATATAAGTGCAGCTGGAGGCAGTACAGAAGGCAAGCAGAGGGATGAAACCCTTTACCAGAACACCAGGCTGGAAAAGAGCGCCCCCGAGAAAACAGGGAAAATAGATCATCAGACTTTTCAACCACTGAGATGGACGCAACAGCTTTATGTAAGCGGTTAAATGCAAAAGTTAATTATCCTCGTTTATTCAAGTGTGCCGCGACAGTGTATCGCCCCGCAAGCGCAGTTTTTATCAGCAAATCTTTCCCTTGACAATATCCAGGAAAAAATCCTCAAGACTCTTGCGACTCGGCTCGATCAGACTAATCTCATCACCTGCAGTGAACAGCTTTTGCATCACCATCTCCAAATCTTCCTTAGCTACATACCTCTCAACAAGTTCAGGCTGATTGCGCGTCCGGATTCTCAGGTTGTAGCCGAGAACACCCTCGGTCATGATTTTGTCAACATGCTCTACACTTTTCAACTCGCCCTTCAGGATGATGCCTACACGATCACAGACGGTTTCCACATCAGCAGTTATATGAGTACTGAAAAATACGCATTTCCCCCGCGCTTTAAGTTCAAGCATGATATCCTTCACCAAAGCACGCCCAACAGGATCTAGACCACTCATCGGTTCGTCGAGAATATATACATCAGGGTCATGAATAAGCACCTGAGCAAGACCGACACGTTGCACCATCCCTTTGCTGTAGCCGCGAATCGGTCGTTTCCTCGCCTCCCATAACTCCAGCAGCTTTAATACCCTCTCACTCTGTTCCCGCAGCAGTGACTCAGGCAGGTGAAAAACCTTGCCGACAAAAGCAAGATACTCCTCAGCGGTCAGATAATCGTAAAATGCCGGGTTCTCCGGCAGATACCCTACATGTCGCCGCGCCTCATGGGAGGAGATGTCAACCCCCATAACTGTGGCACTCCCCGCAGTTGGAGCAATAAGTCCAACAAGTGCCTTGATTGTTGTGCTTTTGCCGGCGCCATTTGGGCCGAGGAAACCGAAAATTTCTCCCTGTCCTACTGTCAGGTTCAGATTTTTCAAAGCCTCCACAGTAGAAAATTTCTTCCCTTTATAGGTTTTTGAAAGATTTGTTATTTCGATGGCATTCATTGATTTACCTCAAACCCGACTGTTGTAATTAAGATGAGTCCAAAAATCAACCACCCCCAGCCCCTCCTTATCAAGGAGGGGTTTTTAAATCCCCCTCCTTTTTTAGGAGGGGCTAGGGGTGGTAAGGTGTCAAATTGAAAGCAACTTGGAATAATTTACTTCCCTGGTTTCCCAAAGGTAAATTCACTGGTTGTTGAAACTCTCCCTTCAACCTCAAAAAAGAATTTGCCACCATAAGGATCCGCAGGAATTTTTACCAGGTGTCCCGATCGGGCAAGCTCTTCAACTGAAGCAGGTTGCCTGCCGGTTGCTTCCAGATACGAGTCCCTGGCAACTTCGATGGTTCGGACTGCTTGCAGTGCCTGTAAGCGTATTGAATATGACTTTTTTATAGCCTTGTTTTTTTCGCTTTTTTCCATAGCAGAGAGGTATGAAAGTGCAAGTACTGTCTGCCCTGACTTGTGCATGTACCGGCCAGCCAATGTGCTGAACATCGGCTGGCCGGAAAGATCAGCCGCCATTTGATAATATTTTGCAGCACTTTCATAATCCTTGAGAAAATAAGCGGAGTTAAAGCCTGCAAAAAAAGGGAGATACCAGTCCCAGGTACGATACTTCATGCCGTAAGCGAGCAGATCGTTGGCTATCTTGTACGCGCCTATGTCCCAGACGAGAAATGCCTGGGCCAAATAGTATGCATCCATATTATACGGATCCAGCTTTACCGATCCATGGATAATGCGTGACATGGCAGGATAATCAGGGGGCAGCTTGTATTTAACCTGGTTCTGTTCCATCAATCCGCCGAAATACATCATCACTTTCATGACCAGCGACGCTGAAACAAGCTGTTTCTGATCCGCAGCCACAAACTGGAACACCTCAACTCGTGGGAGATGTCCCAGTTTTTCAATAAAAGGCTTGCTGTGCATATAACCGGTAAATGGCACGATAAGAAGCAGATAACAGAGCCCCAGGAGAACAAGGGACAGATAAGAGCGCAAAAGGCCTTTATTCAGCTGATTCAGGCCTTTCATCTACTTCATCTCCTTTTTGGCAAAGATCACTGAGGACAAGGCAAGAACAATTCCGCCATATACCAGGCCATAAACAACCGTTAGAAACAGTCCCTTGAGAGATAGGGGTAGACCATAAATGGCATTAACTTTCAAATCAAAAGCGCTGAAGTTCGGCAGAACGTAATAGAGAGAACTGGCAGTCTTACGTGTCAGCAGGGAAAGAGTCTGTGCGGGCTGGGAGTTGACATAATCATATACCTGCTGGGAAGAGCTGCCAACAAGAAAAGCGGAAATTGTGCCGAAAATCGGCAGAAAGAATGAACTGCTGACGGTTGAAAAAAGTACTGCAACAGCAACAAGGAGAATGTACTTCATGGCATCGAAGAAAACCGCCAGAAAAAAGTTCATCCAGACTACCTGACGGTCCGGCGGAGAGCCGCTAGCAACCAACCATACCACAACTGCGGCGACACAACCCAAAAGAGTAGCGGTAATCAGCATAAACAATGCATTACCGAAAAACCTCCCCAGCAGGTACGAAGAGCGCGTTATTGGTAAAGAGAGCACACTATAAGTGTAACGCCGCTCTATATCTTTCCAGAGCGCGGTGCCGCCGAGAAACACCGCCAGCAGCAACAGAATGAAAGAGATCAGGGAGAGGGACAGGGTTATCGACAGCTCTGTGACCTGCCTCATGGACAGAGTACTGATTACCGGAATTAACGGCAGGATAAAGGCCACAACAAGAATCCCGTGAAAAACCCGGTCACGGAATATACCCTTTAACGTAATTGACATAATGTTAAACATACAGATTGTCTCCTTCATTTATGTCCAGTCATGAATCTATGGTTTTAGTACAGTCAATCCTTCGATTCGCTTGAAATCTACCTCATCGTATGTGTAGGCGGTGGTAATTCCTTTCTCCATGCCCCAGAACGCCATGACCGCATCGGCAAACTTGACATTCTTTTCTTCGTAGACTTTAAGAGCGTTCAAAAACACTCCTGCCAAATCTACTTTAAGTTGTGGTGTGTTTATGATCGCCTCGGCAAGTTCCCGTATCGATTTCTTCGGGTGCTTGTAGACTTTTTCCAGAACCCAGACGATTTCCATAATAGTGATCGGAATGACATGAAGAACAACCCCACTCTTTGGTGCATTCCGTATCAGGTTTTCAACTGCTTTTGCTTTTAAATCGTCATCTTGAATCAACATGCGAAGTATGGCACTGGTGTCTATAAACGCTCTATTCATTTGCCCCCACCCCGCCTGCGATCCCTTTTTCTCTGATCTCGTCAATTGTCATCCCCATGTCAGGTAAAACCCCTTTGAAATCAAAGATGGTTTTGCCTCTCCTGAAAACAACCTGCTCACCGTCAGCATCCATCAGTAGAGTGTCGCCTACTTGAATATGCAGTTTCTGGCGTAATTCTTTTGGGAGTGTAATTTGACCCTTTGGGAGAACTTTTACAGCAAGCATTTTTAATTCCTCCTTTATCAATAATTCCTACAAAGTCATTATTGTCGGAATATTCATGCTTGTCAAGCAATCAACAGCGAAATCCAATAGCAATATGTTAACTGCCGTTTGTAGGTTTACAGCTAATCCTGACTTTGCATCTTTACAAACTTTCAGCCAACTTGCCGGCAGCTTCCCGGTAGTGACTTTTTGCTGGTGCACCTTCCCATGCTTTTTTGAATGAACTTTTTGCTTCACTTTTATTTCTGAGTTCTAAATATAGTTTTCCAATTCTATAGTGATAAAAAGGATCACCCGTAACGATTAACAGCTTTTGCATAGTGCTCAAAATTTCGAGGTCGATTACGTGCTGCTCTATCTTCAGCTTAGACTTAGATCTCCGACTTTCATTAACGGTAAGAAGTAGCTCTAACAAAACTTGCTTGTGCTTAGCTCCTTTATCGATACGATCAATAAGCAGAGAGCGAGCTTCAACCAACTGGCCACTATTTATCAATACTCTTATTTTATTCAATGAGGAGAGTTGACGATCATCAGTATGATTGGAGAGCATAATTCTGTCGGCCTCATCATTATGTCCACGCTCTCTTAATGCAATGGCATATTCGTTAATAACCACCCCGAAACCGGGTGATTTTTCCATCGCATCCTTGTAGAGAGTATAATTGTCCTGCCAGACTACATTTCTCTGAGCAGTAACAATTGTCGCCCAACCAAGCAAAATAAAAATAAACAATGCTGTCAATCGCTGTGGAACATATTGGTTGACATATTTAAGAAACAACATCGTAAGCCCTATAACGAATGGAGCTACAGCAATATATACATACCGCTCTGCAATTTGAGTCCAAGTGATTTTTAATATTGGCAGAATGAAAGCGGAAGATGTCAGCAAAAAAGTGGAAATAAATAGATACGAAATTGTATCTTGAAGGTATAGACAAATTATGGCCCCTGCGATAACCAGAAGACCAAGCCAGAAATAATAAGGAGAAATAGTATCAATTCCAAAATTTAGCGGCAAGGGAACTACGAGCTTCTTGAAATAAAACCCGGCAGTTCTTATAATCACAGTGGCAATATCTGAAAATCCGAGCAAACGGTCAGTTTGCATAGCCGCCCCAACCCCATGGACTGATTTTACAATTTTGTCTCCACCACTTAAAACAACCCATCGAAGCAGAAGATAACAGACGCCTGCAGTGCTGAAAATCCCGAATAGAAAGCACCGCATAAAAGAAGATAAATTAGTACAACTGTCCTTAGGTTGATAGACTGCCCAGAGCA
>VFJK01000165.1 GCA_009886125.1 Geobacter sp.
ATGACATTCGAATCGTACTGCCCCCCGGCGAAGACATTGATGCTCCAGCTTCTCTCCTGCTTGCTCTCCTCGATCTTTTTCAGAAACTCCCTCGATTTCTCAGCCAGCTCGCTCTTCGGGTCGAGTTCGATCACCTGCTCGAAATAGTCGGCAGCCTCAGCAGGGACATCCTTGTTGAAGTAGTGCAGACCAAGTTCCATGTTCAGTCCCGGATTATCCGGGCTGTCCATCAGGGAGCGCTTCAGGAACGACTCTGCCTCCTTATCCGGATGAGTGCGGTTCAGCGCCATTCCCAGATAGTAGTTTACCTCAGGATTGTCAGGGTACTTTTCAACGACTTTCCTGAGGACGACAGCACCTTCCTTATACTTCCCGGCTTTTACAAGCAGTATCCCGACGGATAGTTCGGACGAATCCGGTTCAGCCGCAGATACCAGAGCGGGAAGGAGCAGCACAAGGGAGAAAAATAAAACCGCACGGTTGAAGGTCATGGTCACTTCTTTCATATGACAGTAGCCGTAAAAACGGGGTTCAGTACCGGAGCAGGAGAGTTTATCGTACTGCCGTCAGGGGTCATCGTGACGATCTCGAACTTGGTCAGGCTGAAGTCGCTGGCTATCGGGAAGAACCCGGTAGCAATGTCAAGCTGGACAGAGAGCGAATCTGCAGGAGTAAACCCGGCCGCATTCAGGTAGATGATCTTGAGCGAACCCTTCGTTGTCGGTGTTGCTGCAACATAGGTAAGCGCGTTCAGTGTCATGCCCGGGTCGGTACTCCCCACCAGCGTGACGACACTCCGTGCCGGCTCGTTTGTGCCGGGTATAAGCTCGACTGTTACCCCGTACGGAAAGGCGATGACGATCTCCATAGCCCCGACCACCAGTCCGGGTGAAGCCAGCCCGGCTGTCCGCAGAGAGGTCTTTGCCTTTGTCGTTCGGGCAGAGGAAGTAATCTCCCCGCCGCTGCCGCACCCTCCGAGTATGAAGACGAAGAGCAGAAACAGCGCATGCCATCTGAATATCTTTTTCAGGTTTACCATGTAGCAATCTCCCCCTGAGTTAATATTGTCCTAGATACGATTGTAGGGGCGACGCATGCGTCGCCCGATTGGGCGAGTCATGACTCGCCCCTACCATTCATATGTATAATTGCACCGTACTCGTCAGCGACTAAGCCCGACAACCTTACGCAGGATTACCAGAACATCAGCAAGGTCGATCCTCCCGTCCGGATGCGGGACGCCATTTATAATCGGCGAAGTGTCGCCCCGGCGGAGCTGCGCCGGATTGGGCGTAGCCTCACCCAGGGCAAATCCAAGAGCCATAAGAGCATCTCTCAGAGCCGGTCTTCCGGTCGTGTTGTCCGGGTCGAGTATGCCGTCTGAAGAGTCCGAAATGACGGTCACCGTGGCCGGAGCGCTGGCCGCTGAAACGGAGTAGTTCGTATCGCCGCTTCGTGTCGCCGTAATGAGACAGGTGCCGGATGCGGTGGTAATGATTATGGCTCCTGTGGCTGCGTTCACCGAGCACGCGGTGGAACCTGTGGCGTCATAGCTGTAGCTGCCGGTGCCGGTGCCGCCAGCAGCAGTGGCAGAGAGACCGGCCAGGCCGAGCTGGGCGCTTGACGGGGCCGTAACGGTCACGGCAAGTTGGGGAGCCTTGGTGACCGTCAGGTTCGCCGTAGTATAGGTGATGGCGTAATTGCTGCCGGCCGAAAGAGTGCCCAGATCAATAGCATAGGAGCCGGGAATCTCGCCTGCGGCACGGGTCAGACTGCCGGTCATGAGGGCCGCGGTATCGGTGGACTGGAAGCCGGTGACAGTGTAGGTCAGTGCCGGGTCGGCAGCGCCGTAGCTCTTGGTCAGGGCGTTGGCAGTTACGGTCAGGGTCGCCGGATTCACCGTGATGGAGGCCGAAGCTGATGCGCTGTTGTAGTTGGCGGTATCGGTGGGGGTGAACGTTGCCGTGAGGGTCTTCGTGCCTGCCGCAAGCACTGCTCCGGCTGCCGGGGTATAGACGAACGTACCCGAAGTGCTGGCCGTGGCATTCAGCTGGTCAGCGGAGAGCGGTGCGGGATAGGTGATGGCAGCTGGAGTAGTCCAGCTGATGACCGGGGTAGCCTTGTAAACGATGATATTCAGACGCACTGCCGGTGCCGAAATATAGCTAGTACTAAAGTCTTCAGAGCCCTCGATAGTGCAGGTTCCGGCTATCACCGGTGTCACGGTGTAGCCACTGACGGTGCAGACGCTAGGGGTCAGTGAAGTGAGGGTGACCGTTCCCCCGGAAGGGGCAGATACCGAGAGCGTAATGCTTGGACCGCCATAGACCATGAATGGTGGAACAGGCATAGCGATGGGCTGGTGGGTAGGTATATCGGTGACGGTCAGTGTGCCGTTGCTATAGGTAATCGAATAGTTGGCCGGAGAATAGGTGCCTCCAGACGGAGCTGAAACCGTAATCGGATAGGAACCCGCTGGAGCAGGTGGTGACGCGCCGGCGCTGGACAGAGAGACAGAACCTATTGTCTCACCGTTCTGCAGGCCTGAAGCGCTGAACTCGCTGCCGTTAAAGGTTACCGTCTGGCCGAAGAGCTTGCCGGTGCTGTTGGCCGAAATTGTGAGCGGTGCTGTGGTAATGTTGGCAGTAGTGCTGGTGGTAGTGTTGGCCAGGGTGTAGTTGGCGGCATCGGCGCCGGAGATGCTGATGCTGCTAACGTCCACGGTAATACCGGCTGCAACGTTCTTGTCGGCAAAGGTCGCCGTGCCGGCAACAGTCAGGGAATCAGTGCCCAAATGATCATCGCCATAGGTGACTGTGGCCGAGGTCGTGCCGTCGTAGATCTTGTTCACCCCGGTAGCGGTCACAGTCAAAGTCGCCGGTGAAATGGTCAGTGTTTCGGTTGTGTTCCCATTGTTCTGGTAGACCTGATTGGTGAAAGTCGGTGTGACAGTATACGTGTCGGCCTTGATCGGGCTGGTTACCGTATTGTTGCCGGAGTCCTTGTAAGTATACGTCACAGCCAGGCCAAGCGGAGTGGTGGTGGCGGTCGGTTCCTTGGCAGTGCGATCATAGGTATAGGTGAGGTTGCTGAGGGTGATCGTTGCCGGGTTCAAGGTGCAGGTGCCAGAGCTGCCTGCTTCATAGACTGTCTGGACCTCAGGGCCGGAGAGGGCGCGGTTGTAGACGGCCGGTTCGTCTATCAGACCGTTAAACCAGATCTCATTATTGTCGTCGCCACTTATTCTGAGGGTTGAAGAGGAATTTGCTACAGTGTGCGGCCCGACTACCTGGCTTTCAGCGGGAATACCGTTGATGAAAATAGTGAGGGTGCTGTTGTCGTAGCTACAGGCAATGTGAGACCAGGAATTGAGAGGAACCGTTGCTGCTGTTTGGACGAAGTAAGCCGGCCAGCTGTCGCCATTTGAGTTGAAGCCGCACCAGACTTCATTTCCCGGGGTGATTGCCAGTTGGTAGCCATAGTTGCCGCCTCCACCGCCAATTTTAGAGATAACACCGGCCCCGAATGGACTTGGCACACTGATCGGGTTTATCCATGCCTGCAGGGTAAACGCTGTAGTTACATCCAGGCTGGTTGAGTCAGGAACCTCAACGTACTGGCTGCTGCCGTTAAAGCTGAACGCCTGTCTGCTGCCGTTGGTGAAGGTAGTGGCGCTCCCCATGAACGTGCCTGGATTTGCGCCAGACTGGTCTATGGCGACGTTAGCGGTGTTGCTGTCCCCCTTCCACCAGGAGACAAGGCCGTCTGCTACAGGAACGCAGGCGGTGCTGGTGAAGATGCTGTAGGTTTGTTCGCCGAAATTGCCGAGAGAGTCGGTTGCCCTGATGGTGAAACTATACGGACCTGCAGTGTCCGGAATGCCGGTAATAGCTCCGGTTGATGCATCAAGGGCCAACGTGGTCGGTAGTGTCCCCACGCTGACCGTCCAGACGTAAGGACTGACACCGCCGCTGAGGGCGAGTGTCTGGTTGTAGGGGACACCCGGAGTTGGATCAGGCAGGGTAGCAGGGGTGACGGTAAAGCTCGGGACGGTGGCAGCTAAGATGGTAACGGTGGCTGGTGAACTGGCCGTTGAGACAGCATAGTTGCTGTCTGCGGCCCGGGATGCAGTTATGCTGCAGGTGCCGATACCGCTGCTGATGGTAAGAGCTCCGGTCGTAGAGTTCACGGAGCAGGCGCTGGAGCCGGTGGAGTCATAGGAGTAAGCACCGGTGCCGTCGCCACCGCCAGCCGAAGCAAAGAGGCTGGGCTGGCCGTAAGTGGCGGACGGCGGAGCGGTGACAGTGACTGGAGCTTGGGGAGCAAGGTTGATGACGAAATTGCCGGCAGAGATCCCCGGGGCTGAGCTGAAGCCACCGTTTGCCGCACAGTCGGCCACGATCGCATAGGTCGCGGCATTGGTCGGTACCGTGGCAGAGCCGTTATACGTGACGTTGCTCACGGCGCCGCCACCGGAACAGGTGACGGTTGCAGCCAGCGGTGAGCCGGAGTATGGCACCGACGGGATGGATACGGAAGCTGTCTGCGGGGCTGTCGGCGTTACACTGTTGGAGTCTGGAGAGGCAGATCCAGTGCCGACCGCATTGGTGGCGGTAACGGTAAATGTGTATGAAGTACCGTTGGTAAGACCGGTAATGGTATGGCTTAAGCCGGTAGTTCCGGCATTACTGTCTGTACCACCGCCAGGGCTGGATGTTACGGTGTAACCGGTAATCGGACTGCCTCCGTCGGCTGGAGCGGTAAAGCTGACGCTGCCCTGTCCGTTGCTGGCGACTGCGGTGGGAGAGGTAGGTGCGCCGGGGGGTGTGGCTGTGGCAGTAAAATTTGCAGTCGTGTTTTTTGCAGCATCCATCGTTAGTGTACAGGGACTCGTACCTGTACAGGCGCCGGTCCAGCCGGCGAATGCGCTGAATGTGCCAGGAGTTGCAGTGAGGGTGACGGCTTGGCCGCTCGCGTAGCTTGCGGAACAGGTGCCACCACAGGATATGCCTGCCGGAGAGCTTGTCACGCTGCCGGTGCCGCTGCCAGAATTGGTTATGTTAAGTTGGTATGTTGTAGTAACTACCGAGAGTGTGACGTCGTTGGCATTGTAAGCAATATTCCACGTTTTACCGGACAGGGCCGGCAGGTTGGTTGTGGCAAAGTTGCCGCTGCACCCACCGGCGCAGGTCATAATTACGAAGCTGTCGCCCGCATTCGGGACAAAGCCACCGATCAGGTTGATGTTGAGGGTGCCGCTGATCGTCGCCGCGCCGGTGGCGGCCACCTGGTCGTAAGTGGTTGACGAGAGAATGTCGATGTTGGTGACGCCGCCGGAAGTGTTTGAAAGGTTTCCGGCAATCGTCAAAGTGCCCGCCGTTCCTGCAGTGGCCGGAGTTATGGGGCCGTTGTTGGTGAGAGATCCGCTGCCAAGATTGAAAGTTCCGTTACCGGTTATATTTCCAGCGTTAGTATAGCTTGCATTATTAGTCGATATGCTTCCGGCCCCCGTCTGTATGGTGCCGTTGTTGGTGATGTTTCCGATGAAGCTTAACGTTCCCGCAGAGGACTTCAGTGTTCCGGTATTTGTCCACGAACTTCTTAGTTCGATAGTCCTGCCCGCCCCGTCGGCATCGATTATCCCTTGATTGATGACGGCCCCGGTGCCGGAGGCGCCAACGAGTCCGCCCTGCGTTCCGCTGTGAATCTTTACGCCCGCACCAATGACCATAGTCGTTCCTGCACTCGGCCAAATTGAATAATTGCTGGCTGAAGTAGAAAACTTTACTTCACCTGTGCCACTCAAGTTCTGCGTGCCACCGGCGTTGAAGTTTAATCCAGCTACACTCGCAAGCGTGAGTGCATGATTGTTAGCGAAGATCAGATCGCCGCTGCTGACGGTCAGCACTCCATTCGTTGTGAGATCCGTGTCCAGTGTAACTCCGCCGCTAAAGAAACCGCTACTGACCAGCAAAGTGTTTGTACCTGAGATCGTACCTCCCTGGATGGTGCCCCCAACCAAATTTAATTGATTGGCCAAAGGTCCTAAAGTAGATCCGGAATTATTCAAAATGCCAGTAAGGTTTAATGTGCCTCCAGTCTGATTCACAGCATTCAACTCAGCAGTTGTCAGACTGCCTCCGAAGTTAAATGTTCCGGATGCCAGGTTAATTGTCCCGGAGCCGGTACGGCTACTCGGAGCAAGCGTCATCGTTCCGCCAGATACCTGCAACACACCAGTTCCGGAATTAAACGCCGTAGGGGTTATGGATAGCGTAGTTCCGGTACCTGACTCTATCGTACCGATATTGGTGAAGCTCGGCGCAGTATTTATCGACAACGATCCTGCCGATGCCTTTATCGTTCCGGTATTTGTCCAGTTATTAACAAGTTGGATCGTCATGCCCGGCACATCGGCATCGATCGTGCCATTATTGATGATGGTTCCGGTGCCGAAGGAGCCAACAAATCCACCCTGTGTGCCACTATGAATCTTTACGCCCGCACCGATGACCATTGTCGTTGCTGCACTCGGCCAGATTGTGTAACTGCTGGATGAATTAGAAAACTTTACTTCGCCGGTGCCACCCAGGTTCTGAGTGGCACTCCCACCGGCGTTGAAGTTTAATCCAGCTACACTCGCAAGCGTAAGTATATGGTTGTTTGCGAAGATCAGATCGCCGCTGCTGACAGTTAATATCCCGTTCGTTGTGAGATCCGTGTTCAGTGTGATGCCGTTCAAGATGGCTATGTTGCCATTGAAGGTCAGCGCTACTCCGCCCAGCGTCACGCCATTCAGCGTCCCGCCGCTGCTGGTAATTGTAGTACCGGTAATCGTGCCGCCACCGATCGTGCCTGCGAGCGTGGTTGTGCCACCCAGATTGAGCGACACGATATTATTCAGCGTGCCGCCAGAGGCTACGCTCAGCACCCCACCATTTGAGAAGGTTGAGGCGTTGTTCAGAGTCAGGGTTCTTGCCGAGGGGATGTAGAGCGTCTGCACTCCAGTGGCATTGCCGCAAGTCAGGCTGCGGACGGTTGTGTTAGCGTCAACCGCAATGGTGTAGGTGCCTGCCAGATCGATTTTGGCGTCATCATTGATGCCTGGAGCTAATCCGCTGCATCCCGACCAGTTGCCGGCTGTGCTCCAGTTGCCGTCTCCGGCCAAACCTGTCCAGGTACATGTTGAAGTGACCGTCAGGTTGGCTGTTACCTGAGCAGCAGGGCTGTAGGTACCATTTCCGCCCTGGTCGGCCGCAATGGTACAGGTGCCGCCCGAAACACCGGTGATAGTGCTGCCAGAGACAGTGCAGAGTCCAGTCGTTAAGCTGCTGAAAGATACTGGCAGAGCAGAGGTGGCGGTGGCGGAAGCGGTTGTGCTTCCACCCACTGAAAGCGTCGTGGGGGTGAAACTGATTGGGCCGATGGTCTGTGCCAGCGGTTGCGGCGCGAAGCTCGCCGTAACGCTCTTTGCGGCATTCATTGTAACATCGCAAGTGCCGGTGCCGGAGCAGGCGCCTGACCAGCCAGAAAAAAGGCTGGCTCCGTCAGGTGTGGCGGATAGGGTTACAAGCGTATTAGTGGGATAAGATGCAGTGCCGTTATTTCCGGCCCAGGTGATGCTGCCGATACTAGGGGTTACTGTGCCGGCGCCGGTACCGGTTTTGGAAACTGAAAGTGCGGCAATCAGCGGTGTGCCCATATCAATCGAGACCAGCCCCTCGTTTGTGCGGATAAAAATCAGTTTGTCTGTTGCATACGCCGGTGAAGGAATGATCTGATAGCTGCCGTATGAAGCGCCAAGCGGGATGTATTCCCACGAAGCGCCACCATTGGCTGATCTATATATCCCCGAAGCTGACGCCCCCACGAAGATTGTACTGTCAGAAGCATACGCTGGAGAAAATGCGAATGATCGTGTAGTAGTTGCAGGAAAGGCAGCCATGGGGGGAATCGCCATAATTGCCCAAGTGGTACCGCGATCAACCGATTTGTACAGCGTGCCTGTATTCACACTTCTTGCAATTACTGTCTGGTCAGCGGAGAAGTCAGGCGATACTGCAATTTCGCCCAAACCGGAGTACGTCGCGACCTGACTCCAGTTTGTTCCACCATCCGTTGTTTTGTAAATAGCTCCGGCACCTGTTCTTGCGACGGCAAAAGCGGTAAAGTCTGTTGAGTACGAAGGCGAAATAGCTATCTGAACGATATTTTTATTGGTTATGCCGGTATTTGCTGAATTGAAGAGCCCACCAGCATTGACGCTCTTGAATACTCCATTACTGAAGTAGCTTTCAGAAATGAACATTGTCTGGTCAACAGTAAAATTGGGGGATACCGCAATAGACTGATTGAGATACTGAGCGGCTAAACTAGTCCAGGCAGCGCCACTGTCGGCGCTTCGCCATATATTGCCATAACTTCCAACCCAGAGTGTAGAGTCTGTTGCATAAGACGGAGAGATGGCCATCGAAAAAATATCACTGCTGCCGAGAGTTGGCAGCGCGGTCCAGGCAGCGCCTTTGTTAACGCTCTTGAGGACTTTTTCAACGCCATCAACGGCATGAAAAATTGTCTGATCACTCTGGAAATTCGGGGATAGGGCAAAAACGCTGCCAGGTTTAGTAATACCCTGATTTGTATAGTTCCAGGTGGTTCCGGCATTTGAACTTTTAATCACGCCAACATCAGGTGTAGTTGCAAAGACAACCCCGCCGGTTGATAAGGCGAGAGAGGTGGCGTTGTTGTACCTGACTGGTACACCGTTGGCAGTTGAGGCCCAGGTTACGCCATAGTCTGTTGATTTCAGGATGTTCGCGTTGTAGGTAGCGGCGTATACCGTATGATCGGCTGCATAATCCGGGGATGCAGCTATCTGGTAGGCAAACATCCCTGTTGCCGTTGTTTCGCTCCAGGAATTGCCGCTATTCGTGCTTCGATAGATTTTGTTCTGAATGTTGTCAAAACCGGCAAAATAGGTTCCATCAGACGCAATTGCAAGGCCGCTGCTGTTTGAGGCTCCGGGTATGGAAGAGCTTATGTTTGACCAGGTGGCGCCTTTGTCTGTAGAACGATGAAGCCCTTCATACAGGCCGACCAGCAGAGTGTTGTCACTTGCGTAGGATGGTGAAAATGCGATGTCTTTAAAGACCAAAGTAGACGGTAAATTATTCAGGTGTTGCCAGCTTACACCACCATTTACGGATTTGAATGACTTGGTGCCGAAAATAAATACCGTGTTGTCACTCGTAAAATTCGGAGAATATATAATTTTTGAAAAAGTGGTGGTAATCGGATGTGCAGAGATGATGGTCCAGGTGTTTCCGCCGTCGGTTGATTTGAAAATGGCGTAATTGTTCATCGATCCTGTAGCCAGCAATGTGCTGTCCGTTGCATAATCAGGGGAAAACGTAATGTCATTAAAATAATCCGGGAGCGACATTTTTTGCCATGATACCCCGCCATCTATAGACTTGAACCAGAATCCGGCGCTTTCTCCTTTTACAATAATGGTGTTGTCAGACACGTAGTTGGGAGACATTCGCAGTTTCGAGGTTGATCCGCCATAAGCTCCCGGAAGTTTTACTACCGTGTAGGCGGGTTGTTCAAAAACGTAAGACTGGCTTGCTACCGGGCCTGTAACGCCGGATATTGTGGTTGCGTAGTAGCTTAGTTTCGTATTTGAAGAGATGGTAAGTGGCCCAGAGTAAACTGCGGAACCAGCTGTCGGGGTGCTGCCGTCAAGCGTATAGCGGATAGTAGCAGTTTTGCTCGAAACAAGTGTCACCGTTACCGGGGATGTAAATATTTCTCCCGTCAAGCTTGCAGATGTGATCGGTTCGAGATCGACGGTTACATTTGACGTTACCGGGATTGACCAGTTACCGAGGGAATCCTTGAAGCGAGCTTGAACTGTCACTACACCATCGGTCAGGGGGAGCTGCCAGTTCCTGGATGTTGCATATGCCTCAGGTAATGACCAGATTATGCCATCGTTTGAAAACTGCATCATCGTTACACCATCGGCATCAGTTGCGGATAATGTCAAGACCACAGTTCCGCTAGTACTTGTTGTAACGGTGGAAACAGTTCCAACCGGAGGTGTGGAGGCCGCAGGAGTAACCAGGTTTGATGCAGTAGATGCGGCCCCTGTCCCGTTAGCGTTTGTTGCCTTTACGGTAAAGTCATATTGGATGCCGTTTGTCAGGCCGGTAATGACATGGGAAAGTCCAGTTGTTCCGGCATTACTGTCAACACCGCCAACTGGGTTTGATAAAACGGTGTAGCCGGTAATCGTGCTACCGCCGTCGGCTGGGGCGATGAAGGTTACTGTCGCCTGCCCGTTGCCCGCAACAGCGGTAACAGTGGTGGGTGCATCGGGAACCGTAACAGTGAGCGAGGCTGAGCAGCTGTTATCGTTTGTTCCGCCATTGCTGCCGTTACAACTCCAGGTCCATGGGCCTGTGCCGCTAACGGCTGATGGAGAGCCTGTGCTGCAAAGGTTTGTTGTTGGTGCAATTGTGAACGATCCGTTGTTACTGGTGCCGCACGCGCCGTTTACTGGTGGATTCGGTGTTACACTATTGGATGCTGCGGATGCCGCACCAGTTCCGTTAGCATTGGTGGCGGTAACGGAAAAAGTGTAGGGGGTGCCGTTGGAAAGGCCAAATATGACATGGCTTAAGTTGTTTGTGCCGGCATTACTGTCTGTACCGCCAGCGGGACTGGATGTTACAGTATAGCTTGTAATCGGACTGCGGCCGTCACTACCCGGCATGTTGAAGCTGACTATCGCCTGAGTGTCGAATGCAACTGCGATCACGCCGGTCGGCTTGCCCGGTACGGACTCGGTAAACGTGCTCAAACCGAAGGATTGGGAGTAGCTGGGGATACCATTGACTGTTACTGATGCCAGATAACGTCCGAACGGTAGACTTTCGATTGACTCCGAGATGAAAGATGTA
>VFJK01000139.1 GCA_009886125.1 Geobacter sp.
ACGAACTGTGCAAAAGCGGGGCTGATGTCACCCTGATCGAAAAGGAATCTTCAGCCGGCGGCCTTGCCAGAAGCTTTAGCTACGACAGCGGTTATACGTTTGATGCCGGGCCGCACCGGTTCTATACCGAATCTCCCCCCGTTCTGAACCTGATTAATGAAGTCCTTGAAGGGGACATCCTGACCATGCCCCGTAAAAGCGGGGTGCGGATGTTCGGCAAATACTTCGAGTGGCCGCTCGGTTTCAGTGACCTTTTCCGGATGCCGCTGCGTGAATGTTGTGCCGTCGGCATCGATATGCTGAAGCGAGAGACCCCGGCGGGAAAGAGCTTCGAGGATTATATCCTGACTGCATACGGCAGAACCCTGTACGAGATTTTTTTCAAGCCCTACACGGAGAAGTTCCTGAGGCTGCCGTGCAGGGAGATATCCGAGCATTGGGCGCTGACCGGGATCGACCGGGCAGTCATCGACAGCAGCATCAAGGTGAACAATCTCTCTTCCCTGGCGAAATCATTTTTTAATCCACAGCCGCCGTTGCAGTTCATCTACCCGAAAAGCGGCGGTATCGGCGTTTTTTCCGAAAAACTGCAGCAAAAGATAGGTGAATTCGGCGGCAGAGTGGTCCTCGACAGTGAAGTTGCCGCCATCAGTAAAAACGGCTGCTCCGTTGAGAAGGTGACTGCAGGCGGAATCAAATACGACTGCGACACGCTTGTCTGGACTGCACCGATATCTGAGTTGACAGAACTGCTGGGCACTGCTGCCCCCGGACTGTCATTCCTGAGCCTGGTCATTTATAACTTCATGACTGTTTCAGAAATCAAGCCGACCTACCAGTGGTGCTACTTTGGCGCCGAGGATGTCCCGTTCAACCGGATATCCTATCCGACCCTCTTTAATCCGTCACTGGCGCCAGCCGGGGAGGTCGGTATCTGCGTGGAGGTTACCTGCAGAAGTGGTGAGGCTGTCTGGCATAAGCCGGAATCCATGACTGAGCAGATTGTCGATAGTATGATACTAAACGGAGTGATACGCTCAAAAGAAGAGATTTGCGGTTGTCATATTGAGCGGGTCGGCGGGGCATATCCCATCTACACGCTTGATTATGCGGACAAGCTTTCAGCCGCTGTTTCGCAGGTCAACTGCTTCAAAGGGGTTGAGTTGCTGGGGCGGACCGGCAGGTTCTGGTACAATAATATGGATCACTCCATTGAAGATGCCCTTGCTTTGGCGGCAAAGCTTACCAGCGAAGACTGAATCTGTTTAAATCCTTAAAATCCGGGATGAAAATGCGCATAGTCTTCCCCTATATCGGTTCGGAAAACCTGGGCATCTGCTATTTAAGCGGCATGCTGAAGGCCCATGGCTATGAGACCATGCTTGCGTTTGAGCCGTCGCTCTTTGACGACACCAAGTTCCTCCATCTGCCTATCATCCCCAGATTGTTTCACTACAATGAGAAATTTGCAGATCATATTGTGCGGATGAAGCCGCAGGTTCTTGCGTTCTCGGTGTTCAGTATGAACTACCTCTGGGCGCTGGATATCGCCAGGCGAGTGAAAAAGAAGCTTGAAGTCGTGACGGTATTTGGCGGTGTGCATGTTCAGGCGGTGCCGCAAAGAGTTCTTGCCAATACTCAGGTGGATTATGTCATTCTGGGTGAAGGCGAATATGCCCTGCTGGAGTTTGTGCAGAGTCTGGAAAAGGGCGAGGTTGACCTCTCTATCCGGAATCTCGGCTACCGGCGAAATGGTGAAATGCATTTCAATCCGGTTCGTCCGCTTATGGAAAACCTGGACGAACTCCCTTTGCCGGATCGCGAGATGTTTGCCCCTGTGGAGGATTACAAGACGGGTATTTTATATCTGTGCGGTCGAGGTTGCGCCTTTAGCTGTTCATTCTGTTGCAATGCAATGATCCGGCAGCAGTTTCCGAATCCGGCCAAATATGTGAGAATGCAGAGTGTTGAGAGGTGTATCAAGGAGCTGGCCATGCTCAAGGAGCGATACGCCCCCGGCTCCTTTCAGTTGCAGGATGATGTTTTTACTCTCAACAAGCAGTGGCTGAAAGAGTTCTGTGCTCGCTATCCCCTGGAAGTTGGTGTCCCTTTTCAGGTTACCGGCTATCCCGGCGTGATTCAAGAAGAGGATATTGCCCTGCTCAAAAAGGCCGGCTGCTATTTTCTGCAGATCGGGGTCCAATCTTTCAATCCGGAAAACAGAAAAAGAATCCTGCATCGCCATGAATCAAATGATGATGTTGCGAACTGTGTCAACTGGTGTCGCCAGTATGATATGGGTATCAGTCTCGACTATATCTTTTTTCCGTGGGAAGCCAATGAAACAGACCAGCTGAACGCAGCACACTTCTTCCACCGAAATCCTCCTACGCGTATTGCCAATTTCTATCTTTCGTATCTGCCGTCTACCGAAATTGTTGCCTATGCACTAGAAAACGGATACCTGCGGCCGGAAGATATGGAGGCGGTAGAGACCGGTAAAAATGCCTACTATCATGCCGGCGGAGACATGTGCAAAGACAGCGATAAATTGAAGTTGTTCAATAATTTCTACAATTTTTTTCTGCTCCTGCTGATGGTGCCATACTGTTTTGGAAGTGTTCTGTTTAAATGCAGGGCGTATAGATTTGCAAGGTATATTCCCAAGACATTGTTACTCGTCATGAAAGAGGTTTTCCTGCCGATTTTTTCAAAGGGTTTTCGTGAAAGTCCGATATTTACGAAGTATGTCAGGTATTATGCCAGGAATATCAAGGTGATGCTGCGTAGCAACTTCCATTGACTGAGATAAAAAACGTCGTGCAAAGACTTAACCGGAAATTACTGATTTGAAGTATATTTAAGGGAAATGAAACCGATTAATAAGGAGGAGTTTATGCTTTGTATCTGTCAGAAAAAAATCTTGTTGCTGGTGACTATTTTTGCCGTTAGTTTTGCTCTTTTGCATGGCGGGACGAGCATCTCGCCAGCGTATGCGCAGGATGAAAAAGCTAACATTTTAAAAGCACAGGCCGATCTTAAGGCAATACAGGCTGCTATCTTGCTATTTAAAAAAGATACCGGTTTATGGCCAAACAGGGTCAATGGCGCCATTAGTTCTACCAATGCAGTTGAAGTGCTCTTGCATCATGTAGATGGCATTTCAACTCCTTCTCCTGGTGATTGGCCTTTGAATGACGATAAGGCGACTAAATATCTGGAAGGCTATTTAAACTTAGCTCAGGACTCTGGCCGGAAATATCCGAAATGGAAAGGACCCTATCTGCAGGAGGCAGGTGCTGATCCATGGGGTAATGCGTATCTTGTTGGGGTAAGAAATCTCGAAAGACCGCGTGCCGCAACCGATACGGCTGTATGGATTATCTCCGCAGGACCTGACGGGGTTATTCAGACGCCAATCTCCAGTGTGATTTGTTTCGAAGGCACGTCAGTTGATCCTGCGAGTGGGGTTACTGCTATTGGTGACGATGTCTGCCTGAAACTTAAATAGTTTCCGTCCGGAAAGGGTGCTTTTCCGCCCTGGCAGCGTCAATCATCGGTCTTGCTTGTGCGGCGTACAGTCGTACGCCTCCGCGCAATCCCTCGATTTCCTTGCCAGAACGAAAAATCCCCGCTTTCCAAATCGGAAACTGTTCGTGTCCATCCGGAGTTTCCGGGTGGACACGAAATAGTAGGGGGGGCAAGAGCAGTTCAGATAATGCGCCAGGGAACAAGGAAACAGAATGTTCGGCAGAAGAGCGGTAGTTATTATTTCAGTTATTGCCCTGGTTGCGGGGGGGATTGTCTTTGCGTCGAGCAGGTGTAACCCGTTTGCCGTGGTTATACAGCTGAAGAGCATGGAGAAGGGTGTCAGGCAGATTGTCGCAGCAGAAGAGGGGAGCGGCACTCTTTCGAAGGTGTGGTTTGAAATCGGCAACGATTCCGGTGAATCATCATTTTACACGATAGCGCTGCCGCGCAAGCAATGGAAAACAGTGACAATCCCACCTCTGGCCTCTTCCGGGTTGTATGAACTGGAAAGAATTACCCTTGCCAACGATACGGTCAGATACCGGTGGGACGATGGCACGACCTGTATCCGGGAAACGGCCGATCATGGCGTCAGGAGGCAAACATCGTGTGATCCGGGTTCTCCGGCAATCACCTTGGCCAACGACTCCTCTCTGGTTATTTCGGCAATTCCTGATAGTGGCCTTTATAACAGTTACCCCTACCGATTCAGTATTGCGCTTGTTGCCGCGCTTGCTTTTTGTGCCGCCGGGTTTTATCTGTTACGACCTTTTTCCGGGGGGGCGAAGAGGCAGAATTGGCGGGAGTATCTTGACAGAGGCGTCTTGCTGCTCCTCATTCTGCTCTACTTCTATCAGTACGGTTATCTCTGGAGCTATTCGGTAGACCTCCCGTACTGGGAGGAGTGGGAGTTTTTCGAGCCTGCGGCACTGCAAAGCGGACTCACCTTTGAGTGGCTCTTCCGCCATTTCGGGACAAACCAGCAGGTAGTTGTTTTTACCAAATTGATGGCATGGCTTGATTTCAAACTGTTCAGCCTGGACTTTGTCAAGCTCAAGCTGATGAATTATCTTGTTTTCGGGCTTTTCCTTGTTGCCTTGATGAAGTTTGCACGTCAGGTCTGTGGAGAGGGATTCAAGTTTTTGCCGCTTTTTATGCTGTTTCTCGTGTCGCCGATTGCTTATGAAGCTCACGCTGCTTCATTTCAGTCCGGAGAGATTTTCGTGATGCTCTTTTCTATGGGGATGCTCTGTTATTCTTTTCCAGAGAGACATGATTACCGGCACGCTGCGGTCTTTTCAATCTGTGCGCTCTGCGCAATATTTTCCATGCATACCGGAGTTGTCGTTGCGGCGGTCCTGCTTGCCTGCAGAGCGGTTTATGTGGCTGTAAAGGTAAAGCGTAAAGAGAGTCCACCGCAGGAGGCGCTAGTCAACCTGCTGCTCAGCGGGTTTATTACTCTTGCCGGCATCATCTACTGGCTGGCCGGGTTCAGAAAACCTGCAAGTTCATTACCCGCGTGGTTGTTGCCAACGGAGAGCAAGTTCTGGGATCAGTTCTTTAATCTTCTTGCTTTTGGTTTTGGGTTCGATACCCCGAATCCTTTGCCTGGGGTTCTGATCCTGCTGTTTCTGTTATTGCCGGTAATGCTGCTTTTCACGAACAGCGCCACGCGCTGGCAGAGGAGCACCTGGCAGATTGTGGCGGCGATACTTGCCCTGCTTGTCCTTGTTGCCATGATAACCTTCGGACGTGGTAATTATGGCGGCAGCATCAAGCTTTCGCGGTATACGGTATATATTACGCCGTTGATACCCTTGGGGGCGCTTGCCTGGTGGCTCGTACTGCATGGAAGGAAGGAGATGCTTGTTGTCCTGACGCTCTTCTGGCTCTTGTGCTGCAGCGCCTTTGCGGATAACTGGAGTTACGGCATTTACCGTGATCTGAAGCAGATGGATATTATGACTCTTGAGTGCGTGGAGAGTTACAGTAGCGGCAGAGGGGATGGCAACTGTCCCGATACCCATGCTGTACCGATCGGCGGGTTTTTTGATAATGCGAGAAAGCTGGACATAAACTTTACCCGGCAGTTTGCCAAGCCGGTTCAGCCGAAGTAGTGCTTCATCTCCCGATACATCCGTGCCCTGAAGAGAATCTTCTTTATGGATCCTTCCCTGATAGTATCTTTCAGCGTTTCGACTGCTGATGAGAGCATGACCCGCCAGCGCCTCGCCTTGAGAATCCTTCTTCGGGCTGCATAAATTTCCTTATAATCCAATCCTGCTATGGGCTTGCTGCCGACAGATTCGTCCAGATAGTAGTCGTGTCCCGTATAGCTCCCCTTCTGTAAACTCCCATCTTTGTTGCACTGATCGAAAAGCTCCGTACCGATAAATGGCGTTGCCACAGAAATATGCACCGTGTCGGGTCTGAGTTCTTTCAACAGTTCCTCCGTGGCCTTGAGAGTTGCCGAAGTTTCCCCGGGCAGGCCGAGGAGGATGTAGGCGTGGGTTCTGATGCCGTGCCTGCGGGCAAGCTGTACCGCGGTAACCCCCTGCTGCACGGTTGTCCCCTTTTTGCAGGAGTCGAGCATTTCCTGACTGCCGGATTCCAGCCCAAGGAGCAGATAATAGGTGTTGATCGATTCCAGCAGGCCGATAATCTCCTCATCTATCAGATCTACCCGGCTGTTGATGCTGAATCGGATTTTCTCGAGGAGGCCGGCGCTGGAGAGCGCTTCATGGAATGCACGCAGCCACTCTCTGTTGACCGTGAAGAGGTCATCGACAAAAAAGAAGTCCCGTATCCGGTAGCGCTGGTACAGCAGGGCCAGCTCCTGAACCATATTTTTCGGAGAGCGGTTGCGGATCTGCCTGCCGAAAAGGTTGAACAGGGTCGGCTGGCAAAACGTGCATTTGAAGGGGCAGCCCCGAATCCCGCTGACATTGAGTGCCAGACCTTCCAGATAGCGGGGGAAGGTATCGAGCAGTTCCCGGTCAGCAATCGGCAGGGAATCGAGATCACTGATGAATTCTCTTGCCGGGTTGATGACCGGCGTGCCGTCCTGTTTGAAGCCGATACCGTTGACCTTGGAGAAGTCACCATTATCTTCCAGTGCGGTAAGCAATGCTGCAAGGGTGGTTTCACCTTCGCCGATGACAATAAAATCAATGTCAGGGTTATTGAGCGTCTCCAAAGGGGCGATTGTCGGGTGCGGGCCGCCGGCAATCGTTATGGCGCCTTGACGTTTCGCCGCGGCCAGAAT
>VFJK01000100.1 GCA_009886125.1 Geobacter sp.
GAGCCCGTAGGGGATACCTTCCACCAGCCCGATGTACCCCTGCATGCCGATGCCGAAAGCCAGGTAGATGGTGAGCGGATAGGCCACGACCGCGATCATCTCCGAAAGGATGCTCCTGCGAAGGACCAGCATGTCGCGGCGCCAGATGGCCAGAGTCCCGGTGAGGTTCATTCGCGCACCCCGGTGCCGGTGAGACTGATAAACACCTCTTCAAGCGTCTTCTCCCGCAGGGAGATGCGACGAAGCACGGCCCCGTTCAGAGCGGTGACGACCTCGGCCAGACACTCCCAGCGCTCCAGATGGACAGTAACGACCCTGCCGGTGATCTCCATCTTCCCGATGCAGGACATCTGTCTCAGGGTCTCGGTAAAATGCTCCGATCCTTCTGCCAGCTCGATCTCGTAGACAGCTCCGCCGGTCAGCTTCGCTTTCAGCTCTGCGCTGCTCCCCTGAGCGATGAGTCTTCCATGGTCCATTATGGCAAGCCGCTCGCAGAGATTTTCCGCCTCTTCCAGGTAGTGAGTGGTGAGGAAAATGGTCATCTTCCCGGCAATGGAGCGGATATAGTCCCAGACAGCCCGCCTGGACTGGGGATCGAGCCCGGTAGTCGGCTCGTCGAGAAAAAGCACCTTCGGTTCATGGATAAGTGCCCTGGCCACGACAAGCCTGCGCTGCATACCGCCCGAATAGGTATCAGGGAGATCGTGCTGCCGGCCGGCCAGCCCGAACAGCTCCAGGATCTCGTCGATCCTCACCCGGTACTTTTTAGGCTCCATGGAGTGGAGACGTGCATGGAGTTCAAGGTTCTCACGGGCGGTCAGGTAGCGGTCCAGGCTGTTCTCCTGGGGGACCACGCCTATCAGCCGGCGGATCTCACGACCGTGTTGGGCAGTATCAAGTCCGGAGACAAAGGCTTTGCCGGAGGTGGGGTTCATCAGGGTGGTCAGGATCCGTATCAGGGTCGTCTTGCCCGCCCCGTTCGGACCGAGAAGGGCAAAGATCTCTCCCCTGGCGATCTCCAGATCGAACGAATCGAGTGCTGTCAACTGACCGTAGCGCTTGGTGACGCTGCGGGCGCTGATGGCGGCCTCCGGATCAGGAGGCCGGAGCGGATCAGTATCGTCGGTACGCTGCATGTTCAGAGGGAGAATAGCCTACCTCGTTTCTGTCCGGAAACTCCGGACGAGAAACTGTTGGTTTCAGAATTGGAAAGCGGGGATTTTTTCTCTTGGCAAGGAAATCGAAGGGTTGCGCGGAGGCGTACACCGGTACGCCGCACAAGCAAAGCCGAAGATTGACGCCGCCAGGGGGAAAAAGCACCCTTTCCGGACGGAAACTACCTCCGGTTCCCGGTGAACCTGAGGAGCATGAGAAACAGGTTGATGAAGTCGAGGTAGAGGGTCAGCGCGCCGAGGATGGCCGGTTTGCGCCCCTCGATCCCCTGAGCGGCCA
>VFJK01000046.1 GCA_009886125.1 Geobacter sp.
AGCGCCGCCTGAACCGCCGCTGCCTGTGCATCAGCCGATGCCTGTGCATCAGCCGCTGCCTGTGCCGCCGCCGCCGCCGCTGCTTCAACAGCAGCTTTTGCTTCGGCCGCAGTCTGTGCTGCTACCGCAGCCGCTGCCTCTGCTACAAAGTTAGCAGGGTTCTTAATCGTGTGTTGGATTTTAATACCGCTCGGCAGGGTAAGTATCGAACTTTGAATGGAGATATTGGGCGATGTACCTGCTACTGAAGTGAATCTTATTGTTGCAAGCACGCCGGTCCCGTTCATAGAGAGTGGAGTAGTTGATCCAATCTTTATTCGATTAGAAGTGCTCTCAAAGTTCGGGACGATGAAAGCCACTTGTTTATTCAATAAATCCATTCGAGGCAAAAAAGCCCCTTTGGTTGCGACCGGATTTTGCAGGGTAGTATTGTCGTACTGGATTATAATCTCGACTCCGGAAACATTCACAAAGTCTACCGCTTTAAGCGTATAGAGATTATTACCATCAGTATTCAGTTCCAACGAGACCGCATGCGCCTTGATTGTGAACTGGAGCAGAAAGACGATGATTAAGACTATATACAGCTTCTTCATATGCATTACCTCACGATTACTTCTGTTTACTGCGGTGCGGTTACCATGACCTTTTTGAGAATCTCCCACCCTTTGAGAAGATCGAGTGCCCGCAGGATCTGATAATCGTTCTTCACCTGGTCATCGGTCTTGTACAGAGGGAGAGTGTCGGATTTCTCTGTTGACTGCGCCTTCTTGTCGTTCTCGAAATGATTATCCAGATCTTTCTCTCGCAAATGCATGGATTCTTTCTTCTCGTTGGAAGCAAGCTCCATTTTCTCGGCAACGATATCAGGAGTTATCCCTTTCGCCTGTATCGACCGGCCGCTTGGGGTAAAGTATCGTGCTGTTGTCAACCTGAGTCCCGAGTTGTCGGAGAGCGGGATTATCGTCTGGACAGAGCCTTTTCCGAAACTCTGCACACCCATGACAACTGCTCGCTTATGGTCCTGAAGCGCACCGGCAACGATCTCGGAGGCACTGGCGCTTCCGCTGTTGATAAGGACTACAATCGGATAGTTGGCTTGTTTATCACCTTTACGGGAGGAAAAACGCATCTGGGAATCTTTCTCACGTCCCTCGGTGTACACCACCAGTTTACCCTCATCCAGAAAGGTCTCTGAAACCCTGACCGCCTGATCCAGCAGCCCGCCGGGATCGTTCCTGAGATCAAGGACAAGACCTCTCAATTTCCCCTTGTTGTTTTCATTCAGTGTTGCAAGCGCTTTTTGAAGGTCATCCGCCGTTTTCTCCTGGAACTGGGCAATCCTGACATAGCCGTAACCGTCATCAAGCATCTTGAATTTGACACTCTTCACCTGGATTATATCCCGGACGATCGCAAACTCTTTCGGACGATCAAAACCTTCGCGCATAAGCGTTAAAGTGACCTTGGTCCCCTTTTCGCCCCGCATTCTCTTTACCGCATCCATTATGGTGAGGTCTTTCGTGAACTTGTCATCGATTTTCAGGATCTGGTCGCCGGATTTTACCCCGGCACGAAACGCAGGAGTGTCCTCGATCGGGGAGATAACCGTCAGCAGACCGTCCTTGATCGAGATCTCGATTCCCAGCCCGCCAAAAGCCCCTTTGGTCTCGATCTTCATCTCTTTATACGTCTCCGGTGGCATAAAGGAGCTGTGCGGGTCAAGAGCTGTCAGCATACCGTTTATCGCCCCGTATATCAGTTTCTTGGTGTCCACTTCCTCAACATAGCTCTTTTTGACAATAGCCAGCACATCAGTAAAAAGCTCGATCGACTCGTAATCATTACCTGCAGCAGTAGCACTGCGATAAAATGTCACCGATGCAGCCGCAATACAGACAGTAACTACCGAGATCAATAGATTCCTTCGGATTCGAAGTTTTCTGAACATTACCCCTCCACTAACGAGTTGATTAATTGTACATTATTTGAACCAGGGTCCTGGATCGATCGGTTTCCCCTGATATCTTATCTCAAAATACAGCTGAGCTCCGCTGGGTGAATCTGAATCACCGACATTCGCAACAACATCGTTTTTACGGACCGTCGAACCGACTTTCTTATTTATTCTGGAAGTATGCGCATAGAGTGTGAAATAACCACCGCCATGGTCAATGATCAACATATTTCCATAACCTTTGAAGCGGTCGGCGAAAATGACTTCTCCATCGAAAACCGCCTTTATTTCGGCATTCATTGAAGATGAGATCGTTATACCGTTATTAAACGTATATGAGTTGAACTCCGGATGCTTGTGCTTTCCGAATCTGCTTACCACTTCTCCTGCTGCAGGCAGAGAAAACCTGCCCCGCTGAGAGCCGAATCCTTTGTCAGTAACCGGTGGCTGATGGTGGTTCCCCGGGATCAGTCTTTTCTTCTCATCTTTTTGAGTATAGCCCTTTCTGCTTCTGGCTTCAAGCCTTTCAACCATGTTCTGAAGCCGTCTGGCATTAGCCTGCAGCTCCTTCAGAGATGACTGATATCCTTTCTTTTCCAAACGTACCTGTGAGAGATACGCTGATTTCCTTGATTTCTCACTCTCGATTTCAAGTTTTTTTGCTTTTATCTTTCCGGAAAGACGCTCTTTTTTCTCTGCTTCCTTCTCAAGAGAGTCCTTCAGACCCTTCAATTGCTGCAGCCTGCTCTGATAATCATGGAACAGAGCTCTGTCATGCTCAAGGACTGATCGCATATACCGGCGGTTCTCAAGAACCTCAGGTATCGACCCTGATGAGAAGAAGATCCTTACATTCCCCATCTCTCCGGATTTATATAACGAAGCAACCCGCCTGGATATCTCGTCCCGTTTCTTTTCCAGCTCTGCAAGCATGATCTGAATCTGTTTCTGTGTAGAAATCACGCCTGACTCGACAGTTTTCAGTTCACTGTGCAGATGAGCAAGAGCCGACTCTTTCTCTTTAAGATTCTTATCTATCTGCGACAGCTCCGAGGTGACTTTACTCTCGACCTTTCTGGTCTGCCTGAGAAGCAGCTGTTTTTCCTTTATCTCACTGTTGATCCCTTTCAGTTCGTCACGGACATCAGCAAAAAGGGTTCCTCCTGCTGACAAAAACAGGATGGTCATGAGTATAAGTCGGAAAAACGTTGTCATCAGATAGTGATGAATTTCTTGAGAGATGCAAGACTGCCGATAAAACCGATAAGGACTCCGCCAGATACAAGAGCCGCGATATAAGAGGCCGGAAGGAAAACAAGTCCGGCATCGGCAGGATTGAAGGTCAGGAAATTGCCTGCATTTGAAAGGATGGTGAAATATCCGGCTGAGAGCAGGGAAACAGCCAGCAGGGAGCCAACAGCCCCCTGGAGCATCCCTTCTATGAGAAACGGAGCTTTTATGAAAAACGGGGTTGCTCCCACGAGCGCAAGAATCTCAAGCTCATCCTTGCGGGCAAATATTGTCAATCTGATAGTGTTGGATACAATAAACACAACTGAAAGGACAAGAAACAGGGCTATAAGAGCGCCGAGTATCCTCACAAACTGGAAAAAGAGCATAAACTTTCTGACCCACTCCTCCCCGTACTGGACCTCACCAACCCCCTGGAGCTTCTTTAATCGCGCAACATAGATATTGACTGCATCAGTGGAGCGGAACTCCTTTTTCAGTGTGATCTCTATGGACGACGGCAGGATATCAGGGGAGACCCCTTCAAGAAGGGATTCCTGACCCTTCAAACGGGATCTGAACCGTTTCAGAGCCTCTTCCTTAGAGACAGTTGTAATTGATTCAGTCCCGGAAAGTGAGGTGATGCGCCCTTTCAAGCTCATCAAGTCCTGAGGTGCAGGCTCCTTGTCAAAATAAACAGTCACAACGACTTTTCTGCTCCACTGCTCGATAGTACCTTCCAGATTCACATACATAAGCATAAACAGGGAGATAATAAGAATTGCGATAGTGATTGTGCTGACCGTAAGGATAGTAACCATTCTGTTAGATCGGAGGTTCTGCAGTGCCCTGGAAAGAAAATAACCTAATTTTGACCCGCCACCCATGGTAGAGGCCTTTGGTCGGATATTATGCTTTTGACTGGACATTGCCACTCTCCTGCAAAACCCCTTTTTCAAGGTGGACAACGCGGTGATGTCCGGAGTGTATTACACGACGGTCATGCGACGCTATAAGCACGGTCGTCCCCCGCAGATTCGCTTCTTTGAAAATCTGCAGGATCTGATCCTTGTTATTTTCATCAAGATTGCCGGTCGGTTCATCTGCAAGCAGTATCCGGGGTTCGTTCACAAGGGCTCTTGCAAGTGCGACTCTCTGCTGCTCTCCTCCTGAAAGCCGTATTGGCGGGACATCCAGTTTATGCTCTATTCCGAGGCGTTTTAACGTATGAAAGACCTTCTTCTTGATATCATTATGCTCCCAACCCAGCACCTCAAGGGTGATTGCAACATTATCAAAGACTGACCTGTTCTGCAGAAGTTTGAAATCCTGAAAAACCACGCCGATATTTCGCCGCAGAAAAGGGATCTGCCTTCTGGACATCCGGGTAACATTCTGGCCATCCACGACAACATGACCGTATACAGGCTGCACGGCTCCATATACAAGCTTGAGAAGGGTGGATTTTCCGGCACCTGAAGAGCCGGTCAGAAACACAAAATCCCCTTTGGGGATAGTTATGCTGACGCTTGAGAGTGCAGGGGCGTCAGTCTGGTATCGTACTGTTACATTATGAAGTTCGATCATCTGTTCATATCACCATTCATTGTAAGGGATATTGTTGGAACCAACCTCAAGGGAACCGCTGTGCACCTGAGAAACTCCCCCTTCCGCCCTGCTTCCGTCTGAAGGAGCCATAGGACCCTGGGTCTGCCAGGTATCATTTTTACCGGTAATGTCTTTCGGGATATCTCTTAAATACTGACGATCCGATTTGGTGAGCTCTGGCAAGTTGTCCGGATATCTACCCTGATCAGCGAAAAACTGATTGATCGTTGATTGGAGAGTGTAGAGGTTCTCGCGCAGAACCGCCTCCCTGGCTTTTATAAGACCCCAGCGATAATTCGGAACTGATATAGAAGCAAGAATGCCGACAACCGACATGACAATCATGAGTTCGATAAGACTAAAGCCTGACTTGTTCAAACGGCTGAAAAAACGCATCAATTACCAGTCCTTGTACTTTGATTCATCAATTGCTGTACCGTCGCTTTTTGAATACACATCGTACACATCCTCTCTCCCCCATTGGGACGAGTCAGATTTGTCAACATACGACCTTAATCCCCATGAATCCTCGCACTTCAGAGGTTTTTCAGATATGAAAGGGTCACAGGGAAACCTCCGAAGGAACTTTTTCTTCTCTGACTGTATTCCACCAAAATCATGGCCTTCATATAGAACTTCAGGTGTTTCCGGATAGCCACTTTTGTTAACAGGGCAAAGTGGATTACTTATATTTGTATTCCCCTGAGGGAAACACGCTTTGTCGTAAGTCTTTTTATAGTCATCTATTGCATTCCGTATAACCCGTAGGCTTCTTCTCAGCTCTAGCTCCTTGTTCCGCTTCGATATCAGCTGCGCAGAGGGAAGGATCAGTGACGCCAGAATCGAGAGAATTGAAAGAGTCATGACCAACTCGACCAGACTCAGTCCTGATCTTCGTTCAGAAAAGAAACCGGTCAAGGCTTCCTGATCTCCACAACAGCATTGTACAGAGTCGACTCGATCTGTTTACCACCCTTCCCTGTCAGCTTGACATTGACGAATCCGACGCTTGCAGGCCCAGGTGATTTAGCCTTGAACAGTGCTGAGAAAAGTTTACCGGAACCCTTTACACCTTCACTCTCCGGGCCCTTGGAAAGTTTGACAGTCAACAGCCCCCCCTGATTATCAACTTTTTCAGTAAAAACAGAGGGTTTGCCATCTATCTTGAAGAAATCCCCCTCAACAACTGAAAGTATCTCCAGGGCAGCCGGATCATAGACAAGATTCATCGGCGCTGAGTAGAGGGCATCAGCGTCAGAAGCCATGATTTCTACAGTAAAGGTATCGTTCAGTTTGACAAAGGAGGGCGTGGAAACCTTTAACGACACCTTTGGTGCAGGAGGGGGAGGAGGAGTTACCTCTGGCAATGCTGGTTTTGGCTGAACAGCCGCGACAGGACTCTGAGATGGCGGAGACTGAACTTTGCCGCCATCCGGAACTGCTTTCTGATTGTCTGTGACCGGCTTCGTGTCAACAACCGGAGTCACGGGTAGTTGCGGAGGAGTCACGGGTAGTTGCGGAGCAGTAACGGGAGCAGCAGTCGGATTCGGCGTTGGAGCTGCTGAAGGTTTCAAGAGTGGCTTAGGCTGCGTAGCCTCAGCAGACGCTGTTTTGGTGATTTTTGAAGAAGGTGCCACATACTCCGGCTCCTGTACAAAGGAGGAAAAGTGCTTTGAAACCGATGGGTCATCCTCAACACCGGACCAGAATGAGGCTGTCTCAGGGTCGGAAACAGTAACTCCGCGCACGATCCTTGGCGTTATCGCAAGTATCAGCTCGGTTTTGTCTCCGGTATTATCATGATTGGTAAACAGCTGGCCGATAATTGGAATATCCCCCAGCAGAAACACCTTGTTAGAGTTCTGCCCCTTGGTATCCTGAATAAGACCGCCAATGACACTCGTCTCGCCATCCTTGAGAGAGAGCACTGTATCAAGATTCCTCGTGCCGATTGTAGCTACTGTGGTATTACCGTCCGTACCCACTTTTGCCTGAGAGAGAATCGAACTGACCTCAAGACCAAGTTTAATATTGATATCGTTGTTCAGCTGTATTGTCGGCTCGGCATTGACTTTGACACCGACGTCCACATACTGGACGTTAACATTGTATGCTCCCGTCCCGCTAGATGAAGTAGTTGTTATCGGGACTCTGGTGCCGACGTTGAATTTTGCCTTTTCACGGTTTTTGACCCGTATTTTCGGGTTTGAAAGAGTCTCGGCGTTTCCGAGAACTTTTCCGAAATTGAAAGTCGCATTCGGCACAGTAATATAATTACGATAATCACCCCACCTGAAAAGATTCACAAGCTGGCTGGTGGTTGACGTTGATACAGTTGCAGCCGCTGAGGTTCCTGTGGTTGAAGCTGTAGCAACTGGTGCAAAATTGTCGCTTAAAAACTGTCCGGAAGGGCCTTGTGTGTTCGTTCCGACAGCATACCTACTTAAAGCAAGTCCGAAGCTCTCACTGTTTTTCTTTGAAAGTTCGATAACCTCGACCTCAAGAATAACTTCAGCGTCAGGCACATCGTTGGCATCAAGTATCCTCCTGGCGACCTCGATCACATCGAGAGTGTCCCTGATGACCAGAGTGTTCATCTCCTCATTTACATAGACCTTTTTTACCTGAAGCATTGTTCTGATAAGATTCACTGCTTTTTTTGCATCCAGCTTGTTCAGGAAGAACGTCTGTATGTAGAGCTCTTCGTACTGCTTTAATTTGTCAGGTGTCTTGGCAAATATGATTATCGTCGACTCATTCAGTGTTTTCCTGCCGAGCTTCTGCATTCCGCAGATAATATCAAGAGCCTGCTGAAAGGTTGCGTTTTCGAGATAAATCGTGACATTAGAATCTTTGAGAGACTCATCAAAAACGAAATTGATTCCTGACAGCTGCGAAATAATATTGAAGACGTCCTTGATCTTGGCATCCTTGAACTTAAGAGTAATCGGCTTGGTCGACTTGAGATTGAGCTCGAAGGCTTCAGCCTTGGACCGCCTGGTCTTCAAAAGTCTGTCAAGTGCGTCCGACGCTTCCTTGTTCGCTGCATTCAGATTAACTGCTTTCTGATAAGCACGGACTGACTCTTTTGTTTTATTCTCCCTTTCAAAAGCAGCACCCTCAATATAAAACTGGTTCGAGCTCTTGTACTTGAGAGCGATCTCGCCCTGCTGTCGTGCCTTGTCAAGGCCCGGATCCATAGCCATTGCATTCTGGAACTCCTGGTAGGCTTCATCATAGTTTTTCGCGCCAAGCAGATCCTCACCACGCTTGAGATGAACTTTTGCAGCGTGTTCACTTGCCTTGAGAAATGCAAGCCTGTACTCACTGGCATCCGGGTTATTCGCCACAGCTTCGGCGTACTTTTTTACCGCCTCATCGTATCTTCCGCTTTTCTCAAGCTTGCTAGCGTTGTCATACGCTGTCCGCCCGGTTGCACAGGCAGCAAGCAGCGTTAACAACAGGATTAATGCTATTTTTGGTACGATTTTCATCGTGGATTCTCCTCAAAGGACCGGTTTATCATTTCTTTGGTGCATTCAGCGGTCTGTTTTCGATCAATGGTATAATTATCTCACCTGAATCCTGCAGACTGGTAATCGTAAGGGACTCATCGGTAAGAGAAGTCACATTATACTTATTAGCTATTTTATCGCCCTTCTTTACAACAAAAATCTCTTTGCCGTTCGTCAGAAATATTGTCTTTCTGCCATCCCTTTTCAGAAACCCTAAAAATGTGAAATTAGCCAGATCACGCTGAAGTGGTGTCTGTTCGACCACAACAGGTTCAGTAGCCTGACTCTGGGGAACAGGAATGGCTAAAGGCTTTTTCTCCGGTGGTGGAGGTGGAGGAGGCAATGGTACTGAAGATTTTTTTATTTCATCCGGGAACAGGCTCAGGAATATATTTTTCCCGCCGGTAGGTGCATAAGCAGAAACCCTGTCCAGAAGATCCAGTCTGACTCTTTCAGTATCGTTGTCTTTACCCGGTTTCGACTCTACACGGGTAGCTGCCATTCCGGTCTGATATTTCAGTTTATCAACCGTTTTCAGCCTTGGCATCCGGATATAGCTGTAAAATAAAGATGATGCAAAAATAACCAGAAGCAGTGCAAGAATCAATCTCTGACGGTTCATCTGACCTCCATAGTAAAGTAGGAGGTCATCTGCAGCTGCAGCTGAACAATCTCAGAATTATTGGCAAGCATGGATATGGAGTTTATGACCTGTATGTTGCCGTTTGAACCGAGATCATAAATATACTTCTTCAACTGACCGTATTTTCCGCTGACCGACATTGTAAGGGCATAACTTAACAACTTCTCATCCTTGTTCAAAGTTGGCTTGTAGGTAATAGTATCAATTTCAAGACCGTTCTTCGCTCCAAGATCGTAAAATTCGCCGATATAGCGTGCAAACTGGCTTTTCGGGTAGACCCTCGCCCTGAATCTGGCAAGGTCCGAGATACCATTCCCGTATAATGACACCCTGTCGCGAAGGATTGCCCCGCGGCCTTCCAGCTCGCGAAGCCTCATCCACTCAGCCTGGAGCTTCTCCATTTTAGGATTCTGATAAAGACTCATAAAAAGCTGAGAAGAGATCGCAACTGCACACAGGAAAACAACTGCATACAGTGTCATTTTTCTCATAACCATGATCTGTTTCAGTATCGTGAAATTCATAAGATGGAAGCTCTGCATGTTACGGTAAGATTAATTCCGATTTTTTTGTTTGCTTCTTTCATAGTCGACTGGTCGGTAAGGTTGACCTCGGTAAAAGATTTTGAACTCTCAAGGTTCTCGATGAATTTTCTTAACGAAGCAAAATTTCTGGCAGTGGCAGTAAGCTTCAGAAACTCACCCTTCCCTGAAGGATCGAGGCTTTTAAGCGCAACACCTTCTGGTACCAACTGTTCAAGATTATGAAGAAGTGCAAGCCAGTCATAGGATCTGCTGTATAATATGGCGTTGACACTTTTTACATCAGCGAGAAACCTGGAGTACTCACTATCAGAGACTTTATTCCCCTTAGAACCTGAAGTCTGCTTGGATACGTACGCTTCCAACTTGTCTGCTACATCATAACTCATGGTAAAGCTATAGAGATTCAAGGAAATCCATGAGACCAGGATAAAGATGAAGAGAATCAGGAGTGCATTCACTTTCCTGAAATCTACATATACTCTTGTTGCCAGATTTATATCGAAGTTCATCGAAGGCCCCTTGACGAAGCCCCAAGGGCACTCATGATATTCGGCAGAAAAGAGCGATCGATCTGCTGCTTTGAACTGCTTATGAACGAATCCGTATCCAACAGAAACGGCTCCACACCGGAAACTTCAAAAATCACACTTTTAAATAGAGGTCTCTGCTCAACAGAGCTGTAGTAGAAAACCTTTTGCGGCCTCCAGCCGCCTTTTGTGTCCGAATACACGAGAACAGAGCTGTTTATCTCCCGGTAAAGCCTTACCGGATCGATTTCTGCTGCACCCATTAACTTGCTCCTGAAAAAATCAAGAACCCCGTCCTGGAACACCATTACGCTAAGACTCCCTCTGTGATGCAGTACAAATGTCAAGTGATCCTGCACTTCAAGCCTCGGTGAAAAGAGGCGATAGATGTTGAAAGTCGCAAAATCGATCTTTACCGGTTCCAATCCGGAGGAGAGTAGAAGCTCTTCGTATTCAGTGATTACGGATCTTGAAACAAGAGCTACGAGTAACGTCGCATTCCCCTCGTCATCCTCCTTAAGAACCTGGTAGTCGAGATGAAGCTCGTTCGGGTCGATGGGGAAACTTTTTTTCAACTTCCATTTGACCTGATCTGTCCCCTCTTCCTTGTTTTTTGTCAGAGACTCAATTTCAAGTGTCATAACTCTGCCGGAAAGGTCCGGGATTGACATTGAAACTCTTTTCGTGTCAGTCAGAAGCTTAAGATACGACTCAGAGATCGCTGAGCCTAAAGCCTTTATATCGAGAATATTTGGATCTTTCAGAGATCCCTTGAGAATATCTTCAGGATAAAAGACTGTTTCGTACCTCTCGATCACAGGAGAACTTTTTGCGCCGGATGCTAGCACCCAGACAAAACCGTTCTGATAAATCTCTATCCCCAGAGCAATATTTGAAAACAACATACAACTACTCCACAAAAGTGACTCTGTTGATTTCCTTGATGGTAGTTTCGCCATTCAAGACTTTTTCTACTGCCGATTCACGTAAAAACATGGTACCTGCCACACTGGCCGCCTTTTTCAAGACCGCAGCAGGTGCCTTGGATACGATCAGCTCCCTGAGTTCATCAGTGAGATCGAGAAGCTCAACAATTGCCGAACGCCCTCTGTACCCAGTTCCGTTACACTCATCACACCCTTTTGATTCGAAAAAAGTTGCCGAAGTAGTCAACTCGGGCTTGATAGCTGACTCAATAAGAAAATCATCCGAGTAGGTCACCGGGACCTTGCAGACCGAACAGACTTTTCTCACAAGCCTCTGAGCCATAACACAGTTCAGACATGAGACGAAGTTATAAGGATCTATTCCCATATGAATAAAACGGCCGATGACATCAAAGACGTTGTTCGCATGGACGGTAGTAAAGACAAGATGACCGGTAAGTGCAGATTGAACGGCTATCTGTGCCGTTTCTGAATCGCGGATTTCGCCGACCATAATCTTGTCCGGGTCGTGTCTCAGGATCGAACGAAGGCCTCTCGCAAAAGTAAGGCCCTTCTTCTCATTTACCGGGATCTGTACAATACCTTTCAGAAGATACTCGACCGGATCCTCAATGGTGATAATCTTCTCTTCGCCGGTATGTATTTCAGTAAGTGCAGCGTACAGTGTCGTTGTTTTGCCGGAACCGGTTGGCCCTGTCACAAGCACCATCCCGTAAGGTTCTCGTATCATCTTCCTGAATCGTCTGATCTCATGATCCGACATGCCGAGCACGGTAAGTGTCAACCCTTTCAGGTCGCTTGCGATGCTCTCTTTGTCAAGAATCCTTATGACAGCATCCTCTCCGAAAGCACTCGGCATAATGGAAACACGGAAGTCGATCGACTTGCTGTTTATTCTGAGTTTGAAACGCCCGTCCTGAGGCACCCTCCGCTCGGATATATCAAGTTCGCTCATAACCTTGAGTCGCGAGATGATAGGTCCCTGAAAATGCATATCGATAATATCGGTAGCCTTATACAGAACCCCGTCAATCCTGTACTTTATGACAACCCCTTCCATAGCGGTCTCAATATGGATGTCACTCGCCCTTCGCGTCAGGGCATCCATTATCGTTGAATTAAGCAGCTTGATTATGGGACTTGTATCAGCTGAAATCGCCTCTACAGAGAGAACTTCCTCCCCTTTTTCAGTCTCTGTGACAAGCTGAAGCATAAAGTCTTCAGAAACTTCTTTCAGAACTCTGCTGGTACCCTCACCCTTCTTGATAATGATTTGAATGTTTGAAGGCGTCGCAATTTTAAGAAGAAGCTGCCTGTCAAGCAGGAGCTCAAGATCGTCGAGCTTGACGACATCAGTCGGGTCAGAAATAGCTATTGCGATAGAATTGCCGACAATCTCAAGGGGCACGAAAGTATACCGGTACACTATATCTGCCGGGAAAGTTGCAAGGATATGCTCATCGATCCTGAATGAAGAAAGATCGATAAATTCAAGTCCGAACTGCTCAGCCAGGGCCCTGTAGAGAGTATCCTCAGACACAATCCCTTCCTGAATACAGAGATCTCCAAATCGAAGCTGCGAACTCTTGAGCTTCTCGATGATAAAGGCAAGCTGACCGACCGTTATGTCACCACGATCAAGAAGTATCTCACCTATTTTTTTTCTGGTAAAAGATATGCTCATAAATTAGCCGACCGTTCCTGCTATTTTGAATACCGGCAGATACATTGTAACAATGATTGTCCCGATGACTACACCCATTACGACCATTATTGCAGGTTCAATTGCAGTGCTGAGCAGATGAAGACGCTGATCAAGTTCTTCCTCAAAATAGTCTGAAATCCCCTCAAGCATCTCCTCAAGGGAACCGGTAGACTCGCCGACACTCAGCATCCGGAGCGCAAGAGATGGCATCAATTTGGCGCCATCTATAGCGACACTTAGACTTACCCCCTCTTCGACTCGTTTGATCGCTGCTGTCATCCTCCCTTCCAGCACCTTGTTATTCAAGGTGCCTACAGACATCTTGAGAGATTCGACAATGGGTATCCCGCTCTCGATTATTGTTCCGAGAGTCCTGGTAAAACTCACAATCGAATATTTGGACAATATATCACCGATTACCGGTATTTTTAAGGATATTGTATCAAAGGTTAATCTTCCGGACTCAGTCGTAAGCCACCTCTTGAAGAGATACATTGCTAAAAAACCCAGAGCAATAAACAGGAAAAAGTATCTTTTCAATACAGCGGTAAAAGAGATAAGTATCAGTGTCGGTGTCGGGAGTTGACTCCCGGCATCAGCATATACCTGACTGAATGTAGGAACAACATAGACAAGCAGAAGGGTAATCGCCACAAACGCAACTGAAACGAGAATTGCTGGATAAAAAAGTGCCGTTATGACTTTCTTTTTGAAACCATCTGTTTTCTTCAGGAAAGTAATATATCTACGGATAGTCTGAACGAGGTCACCGGTACGTTCTCCTGCACGAATTGACGCAATATAGAGATGAGAAAAAGCACTGGGATGACGTTCAAAGGCGTCAGAGAGAGAACTGCCGCCCTTTATATCCTCTCTGATAACCTCCAGAACCTCTGCAAGCCTGCCCTTATCGATCCTCTCCAGGATTGTGTCAAGAGAATGTATAATCGGAAGACCTGCCTTGATAAGGACAAGCAGTTCCTGATTAAATGCAATCAGGGCTTTAAGGTCAATTTTTTTTCGGGAAGCTCCCTTACTCCAGAGAAACTGGAAGGGTTTTTTGGTTATACTGAAAACGAAAAAACCCTGTGAAGCGAAACCCTGCTTGAGAATATCAGAGCTTAAAGCTTCATACTCCTTCTCAATAATCTTTCCGTCAGCAGTTCCGATTTTACATTTAAATAGTGGCATATTCCGGTCAGTTGTACCTGAGTAGAGTTCGTTGTCTTAAGGGACTCGGAACTTACCAATATACCGTTTTACATCTCATCTTCTGGCCATCTTTGCCGCCCCATCAATCACAAAATCCTCAGCGTAGCCGTGTTACGCCTGCGGTTTTGCTCAATCAGGAACGACAAACCTGACCAGAATCTGTGCGTAAAACTGGTACATCGGTAAATTCCAAATCCCTAAGCTGTTCAATATGACTTAGGATTATGTTCCACTCCGTGACAAGTCAGATAGCACTCGCCGCTAAACTTTGAAGTCCCCTTTTCAACAAATTTCAAGAGTGCTCTGGCGTTAGGTGAAACTACAGACCTGTTAAATTTTATCAGATACTTATAATCAGTGCTGCCGTGGGAGTTGTGACAGGTAAAACAGGATGTGCCCATCCTTGAAAATGATGTTCCGTTAATATGGAGCGAATGATACTTAAAGCTTTCATTACCCAGGATACTGGTACGGCTGTGACATCTATAGCAGAGCGCATAGGCCTGTGGACTCTCTGAAATGTTGTCGGAAGCGTCAAAATTGTCTTTCAGGATATACCTGAACCTGGAACCATGGACACCCTTAGGTCCATTGATCTCATCATTACCATGGCAATCGGAACATGAGATTACGGACACATCAGCTGCAGCGACTTTCTTCTCATGATAAGGACGTATCAGACTTATGACAGCGGAATTCCTGCCCTCTCCCTCTACTGGATGAAATGATGGATTATTAAGTGAGAACTCAATCCTTTTATTGGTGTACTTCCCTGGAAGGTTGACTGAATCACCATGACACCGGTAACAGACTTCTGCTTCACGTGAGGCGGCAACGGTCTGATTTACGACTCTTTTGCCCTTTACACCGGCAAACCTGTTCTCTTTTGTCACAAAATGAGGGTGATGGCAGTCGACACAATCTGCATGCCTCAATACTTTAGGATCGACCTCTGGAAGAATCTCATTCTGGGAATGCCGCCCCGGAGCATCAAAAGTCGGGTGCCTGAAGGTCTTTCCGAACTCCGCCTCTATATCCTTCAGATCAGATCTGCTGACAACAGCACCTTTTGGCATCTTATGAGCAAGCACCTTTCTCTGCTTTGCCCCGTGACAGGTAATGCAGGCTACTGAGCCCCCTCCACTCTTAAGGTTTGCCTTGTAATGACAGGTGGCACAGCCCATCGGGAGATTCTTTTTGTCAAGATGAACTGCATTATCTGCATAAGCAGTACAGAATGTGAACAAGAGAACCATTATGTTTGCGAGCAGGGGAAAATACATATCTATTTCCAGGGATAGGGATTCGGAGAAGGAACTACATTGTGACAGGCGCCGCAAATATCGTCATAGGTACCGGCTGCCCAGAACGGAGTGGTCGGGCTCGGGACGTTCGACTTATCCTGATGCGGATCATGGCAGGTAGTACACTGCATCCTCTCGAGTTTGTCGGTTTTTACATTATTGAGGGGCGGATAAAAATAATTCTTTCCAAAAGTGTTTTGGAGAATATTAACGACATCTGAACTGTACTTGAAAGAAACGGGATGATGGGAGGAAAAGGTCTCATAGGCAAGGGTGACACCTGGGCCGGTATTACCCTTGGAATCGGTAAAATGGATGGGTTGCGGAGTCATAGTAAAGGGTGTACTGAATACTGCGCCAAGTGCAGTAACACCATCATGGCAACTCAAACAGAGGCGAGAGGACCCGTTCGGCTGACCATATTCGCTTGCAGACCTTAATGCAGGATCATCAATTGAAAGAGTAGTGGATGAATAATGTTTGAACGTCTTTGTAGTAGCCTTCCTGTTCCAGAGCGGGCCCTCAGCGCTTGCATGGTGAGGCGTGTGGCAGAAAACACAGATCTGCGAGCTTTGCGGAAGGCGTGGATCATCATTAGTCGGAAGCGCACGATAGTTTACAGAAATATTTGAATACGAAAAATTATGTTTATTACCGTTCTCGGAAATACGTTTCCCGGCTCCTTCTGAAAGGCCTGAAACGGCTAAGATGATAAATCCTGCTGTAATAATAAGAAATCGCATGATATTACTGCTTTTCCTTTAAATATTGAAATATCTGCAAACGTTGGTTGTAAGAATCAGAGACATAAATTCTGTCCTCATGATCTATGAAAATCCCGTTCGGCATAAAAAACTGTCCCGGCATTTTACCGGTGTTGCCGATATAAAGCAGAAGCTGCCCGGCCTGGTTGAAAATCTGGAAATTATCAAAATTCGCATCAATTATATAGATATGAGACTCACTGTCGATTGCAACACCTTTTGGCCGTGCAAAAGTCCCGGGGCTGTCACCAACAGTACCGATTGTCTTGACAAGATTACCCGCGGGGTCAAACATCTTTATTGTAAAATTGAACGCGTCAGTAACGTAAACATTCCCTTTCGGATCAATGGAGATATTTACGGGTCTGTTCAGATTGACTATCTCCGGACGGTTAGGGAACTCCCTCAAAAAACGGTCTTTATCATCAAAAACATTTATTTTATTGGCAAGTACATCAACCACATATTTATAGTCATTCCTGCCGACCGCAATCCCGGCCGGGCGCCGGAACTCAACTACACCGGAGCCTAAAACACCCAGATATTCAGAATCCTTACTGTATTTATAGACTTTAGCCTTTACCGAATCGGTCACATAGATATTACCATAACTGTCAAGCGCGACACCTACCGGGCTCGCCAGAGGCTCAGTCCCTGAATGAGTAATATAGGTGATTTCATTATCGACAAAATCTACTCGGTGAACCAGTCGTGCTGAAGGGTCTGCAATGTATATAAACCTCTCTCCGTCGGACACGATACCCGCCGGAGTCATAAGTCCAACACCTTGCGGAAGTTCTCCGGTGACAGCTTCAAAGAGTGATTTGAAAGCGCTTTTCGGAGCGGTAAACTCATCTGGCCCGGTAAATACTTTTAAAAGCTTCACTCTTGGCTGCTCAGGGGGCGGAGGCCATACCTGTGAGACTCCTGAACCGGAAAAAAACTCAGATTTTGCCCGTTGATGTGAGCACGCGGTAAGCGATAAGAACAGAAGAACATATATGAATGATTTTATTCTGTTCAAACAAAGCTCCTGATCAGGCTAAAAGCATTCCGGTAATCCAGAAAAGAAAAAAACTGAGTGATATCAAACCCCATTTCCCTGCTGCTCTGACAATGAACTTGTTGTCAGCCGGAAAAGAGTAGTGAATGAAAAAAATAACGGTTACTATCCAGCCCCATAACCCGATCTGTGAAACCAGCCCCCAATATTCGTTCATTTGCTGCTCCCCGAGCTGAAGATGGACCTGCTGATTGTCCCCAGTTTGAGTTTCCAGACCATAAGTACTGCTTCGCGTACTATCTGTTTTGACATTTTGGAAGTCCCTGCGTGCCTGTCAATGAAAATTATAGGGATTTCGCCGATTCTGAACCCACTCTCATTACATCTGTAGTTCATTTCAATCTGGAAGGAATATCCATCCGACTTTATGGATTCGAGGTTTAGAGATTCCAGGACTCTCCTGCTGAAACATTTGAATCCGCCCGTGCAGTCAGAAAGATGAAGCCCTGTTATAAGGCGAGTATACACACTTGCACAGTAGCTGAGAATGAGGCGTCTTATAGGCCAGTTTACAACACTGACTCCGTTAAGGTAACGAGAACCGATCACAAGATCATATTCTGACATCTTTTCGATGAACAACGGCAGCATGGTAGGATCATGTGAAAAATCAGCATCCATCTCTACTATGTAATCAGCACCATTATCCAGTGCTATCCTGAAACCCTCCCGGTATGCTGAACCAAGACCAAGCTTTCCCGCCCGGTGAAGGACCTTGACCCTTGAAGAATTCAGGGCAAGAGTGTCAGCAATTGCACCGGTACCATCAGGAGAGTTGTCATCGACAAAAAGGATATCGACTCTTTCATCCTGGGAGAGAATCAACCCTGAAAGCTTTTCAATATTGTCACGTTCGTTATATGTAGGTATGACTACAGTAATCTTCAATTGACTCATCCGCTAATATAAAATGTATTTTAAAAGAATAAATGAATACTCAAAATCATGCAAGGGAAAGGGGGTTGTGATTCAATTTTGACCAGCCTGTGACCTCGATGAACGGAGTTTCTCAAGAGACCCTCGTGCATCTGATGCACTCATGTCATCACCTGCTTTCATGTAAATTCTGACTGCCTGATCCAGATCCTCCTCTGCCCTGCGAAACTCTTTACCAGCAACATTTATTGCCGCAGATCTCTTGAATGAGAGGGCAGCCGTATTATTGTCGCCAAGAAGCTCATAAACTCTTCCCATCCCGCGAAGGTCATCAGATACCCTGATTGAAACCGCTACCTCTTTGTCCAGAAGAAGTGCTGTTTGAAAAAGAATCAGAGAATCAGTAAGCCTTTTTTCAAGCAAAGCTGCCTCGGCGAGAATCCTCAGAGAGTTCCCCTCCTCCCTCTTTTCACCTAAAGACCTGGCTAGCTTTTCAGCAGCTGTCGCGTTCTCTTTAACATTGAGCAACATCCCTTTCTTAAGATAAATCGAGGCTAAAAAATTCAGCATCCTCGGTCGGTCTTTTTCTCCGGCAGCTTTGACTGCTTTGCCAGCCCAGAATTCCGAATCATCGAGTGAAGTTTTTTGCAATAAGGATTTAGCTTTTTCGAAATAAACCTCCGCCTCCAGCTCTGGAGTATGCGCCGATAAATTCAGTGCGTAGTCGATAGCAGCGTCAGCTTTTTCCGAATCACCAATCTTCCTGTTCACTCGGGAACTGTTAATAAGGGTCAAGACCATGCCGTGGAAATTCTCAACAGAGCTGAAAAGCCGATGAGCTTCCAGAAATTCTGACTCTGCCGCGATCAGTTTCCCCTGAGCCTCTGCATTTACACCTGTCAGGTTCCTCCGCTCAGCCTGCTGCAGAAAAGACGAAGGCTTCTGCTTTGGTGTTGAAACGCATGAGACAAGAAGAACTGGAGTCAGGATAAAGAGCACGAGTGGTAGAGTGACATTAATCAGCCTATTCATTACTGTCCCTCCTGATAAGGGGGTTCTGTTCGGAAGGTGCAACAGCACTGCTGAGCGGCCATATCCATCTCATCCCCTCAAGCAGATCCTGACTCTGCCCTATCACTCCATCAGTCTTGTTTATCAACCTGGGTATCTGCGGAAGAGCCTCAGCTGAAGTCTGTTTCAACTCCTTTGAGAGAAGCTGAATGTTCTGAAGTGTTACATCAAGTTTTTGAACCATTGGGGGGAGGCTTTTTTCGACAATATTCATGGATCTGTCGACTTTTGAAAGTACCGGCTCGATCTGCTCGATCCTGGTTCCAGCCATAGTGAGCAGAGAATCGAGTTTTTTACCGGCACTTTCGACAGTGTATTTGCCACTGACAAGCAACAGATCGACGCTCTGTCTGCTCTTCTCGAGATTACCAGACACTTCTCTCAGATTCCGGATAGCCTGCTTGATATCGCCGTCTTCTCTATTGATGTAGGCAATGATATCCCTGATATCCAGAAGCACAGGAGTAACTTTTGAAGCAAGTTCATTGGCAATATCTTCAAAAGCCATGGAGCTTCCGAGCGTAATCACTCCGTTCTCAGGAATAAGTTCTGGTGAGGTCCCGCTGGTGATTTCGATGATAAAGTCACCGATCATCCCTTCTTTGATCAGTTTGGCAATTGAGTCCTTACGTATCCATTTCTTGTACTTACGGTCAATATGAAGAACGACATCAACAGCCGCTGAGTCATTAAGCGTTATTGACTTCACTCTCCCGATCCGGAAACCGGAAAGCTTGATCGGCATCCCCTGTGAAAAGCCAGTCCCCTTTGGAGCGATGAGCCGTATCGAATAGGTAGACGTCAACAAATCACTCTCAACTGCTATGAAGAGGACAACCGCAAGAACACCGATCACCGCGGTCAGAACGAATATGCCGACCTTTCTTTCAATATTCTTAAATCGTGTGTCAGTACCTGTGATCATGACGGTGTGGCACCTCCCGCATTGTAGATGAGATCGGCCTGAATACCTCTCAGAGAGTCCTGATTTGAGGTGATATACATTGAAGTCCTTCCCGCGTCCTGTTCATGATAAGACTGTGCGAGTGAGGATAAATGCTTCTGTTCACTTCTACTCAGACCGTCAAGGGTTGACTGATACACCATCAAAAGAGGTTCCTTGAGAAGTGCCCGCGCAAAGGCTATCTGCCTGCGCTCGAACATGGAGAGACGGTTCGGAAGAACGGAAAGTGATCCATCATACCCTACAACTTCAAGGACCTTACGCCCGCGTTCCTCAATCTCTGATTTTCTGACAATGCCTTCGTAAGAGATCTGTAACGTAAGGTTCTCCCATACATTCAGATTGGATATGAACCCTCCGTCATCGTAGATCACACCGATCCCTTTCCTGAAATCAGAAAGTTCCTTATCATTAAGGAGATACGGCTGGATATCATTGACAGAAAGAACCCCCTCCAGCGGGGGAAGAAATCCTGTCAGGAGCCTGACAATAACCCTGGTCTCAATCTCCCTGGAGACAACAATAGCCGCTGATGATCCGCGCCTGACAGAGAAATCAAGCATTGAATCGACTTCGGCAGCAATAACTTGTGAGAAAAGTACCATAGAAGAGTCCGATTTCAGAAAATGAACGTGAACGAGATAAGAACGTCCAGTATGAAAACAATAACCAGACTGTGAATTACTGACTTTGTGCCGGCTTGCGGAATCTGGGTTATACTGTCACCTACCCGCAACCCTGCATTGCATCCAAGTGCTGCAATAACAACTCCGAATAAAAGACTTTTTGAAGAGGAGATCAGGAGTTCTCGTAGAGAGAGTACTGAAATAATACCCTGCTTGATATGTGAAAGCGGAATCTGCCAACCGAGCCATGAAACAAGCAGACCCGAGGATACAGCGATCAGGTTGAAATATGCATTAAGCACAAAAAGAGCAATACCGACGCCTACCACTCTGGGCAAGAGCAGATACTGCTCTCCCGGGATACCGAGAGTCTCAAGATACTCTATCTCGCCCTTAAGCTTCATCTGGCCGAGCTCGATAGCTATCGCTGACCCACTTCGGGCGATAACTACCAGGGCCGTTATCAAGGGAGCGAGCTCCCGGATAACGACCCAGACAAAAACTTTTCCAATGAGCGATCCCCTGCCGGCATCAGTTACATTCGACATCTGGGAGATAATGGCTATTCCGACTGCAATAGATATGACAAAAACAACCTTGAAAGCTTCGTTCCCGGTGAAAAAAACCTGCCTCATGCAAACCTGCATAACTGATCTGCGGCCACTGACAAGAGTATCTACCAGGCTCTTGAAAACACTTAATAATAGTGTTATCAGGTCAGCGACAGTGATATATGCGGCTAAAGCGCTTCGTCCCAGGTAAGAAACCATGTGCTCGCTTTCAATGTAAAGTCAGGAGACAGAGAACAGTGAACAGATCTTTTCTATTTTTTACTTTCTGCCTTTGTCTGCCTGGCAATGATCTTGTCCTTGATCTTCTCATACACAGCTGGAGGGATAATCTTCCTGCTAATCAACTGGTCTTTCTTGGCATAAGGGCGACCGGAGATTATCTTTTTTGAATACTCTTCACCGATTCCCGGGATCTTCTTCAACTGCTCCTCGTTAGCGGTATTAATATCTATAAGTTCCTCTTTTGCAGGAGCAGTCGGCTTGGTGTCTGTCTTCTTCTCAGCAACAGGAGCAATCGGTGTTTTGGTTGCAGCAGGTTTATCTGCAGCAAAAGTAAAACCGGCGGCCAATACCAGGGCAAATGCCAGAGAGGTTACCAACGTCACGAGTTTTTTCATCTGATTCCTCCTGAGATAAGATTGTCTACTGATTAAGTAACAGGAGGTTCAAAGGGTGTCAAGAGATTGATGCCTTGAGAGTGCATGGCAAAGTGGCTGTGAATCTAATGTGGGTTGACCTTCTTTTTGGCAATGCCGGGAAGCATAAGCCTGAGAGGTGGGACGAAACGGATGGGAGCATTAAAAACCCTGCCATAGAAGCTCCGGGGAAGCGGTGGAAGAGGCTCGGCCTTTTTGATTGAATCAAGTAGAGCCAGATCCTGTTCACTGCTCCCTGAGCTCTCGATAAGATCGCAGCCAAGAACCTTCCCTTCTCTTGAAATATGGATGTTGACCGAAGCAGCAGAAGTAAAAGTGCCTTTCGCAGCACCGCTCACCCACCAGACCTCGTTGATACGCCTCATAAGAGTGAAATAATAGACCCTGATATCATCCTTCAGACTCTCACCCTCGGCAAAACTGGCAAAATGCCCGGAAATCATCCCGAGCCCTATAGAAGTCTCATGAATTGCTTCAGGCGACTGGAGAGCTTTCCGGAGAGAATGCTCTATTCTCTTGTCAAATTCGGCGACTTCCGGAGATATTTCCGGTACCGGCTGGGTATTCGGCGGAAGAGGGTCGACGGCCTGCGACTGCTCATCAAGGGGTTTTTCATCTGGATCAGGAAGAGAGGATATGTTCTGAAGATCGAGGAATACAGGTGGAGCAGGCGGGGCTGTAAAACGACCGGGAAGAGTAAGAAGTGCCGTGACGGCAATATGAAGGATCAGTGAGATCACAACCGTACAGACGAAGATGTCTACTGATCTTCGTTCCCCGAGAAGGGAGGATGAGGGGTCTGACTGATCGATCATGGCAAAGACGTGAGGAAATCAGTCGCTATAAATGTTCCATGCTCAGTCAGTCCTCTGATTCTATAGTACTTCTGCATCTCCAGATCGAACCTGAGTCTATCAAGAGATGGTATCTGTATCCCTTCACCGCTCGACCCGGCTTCGATGAAGAATCTTTCCGGAAGAGTGTCATCACTGGCTGAAAATCCATTCGAGCAGTTGTAGAAGCGTTCAGTCAGATAGATGTTTCTGCCGATCTCCTTTAACCTTTGCGGGGTAAACTCTTCCCCGGTGGCTGCTGTCAAAAGTTCAGCATACTCTTCCAGACTTGCACCGAAGAAAGAGAATTTGCAGGCAACCAGAGAATCTATTGCGGCGTTGGCGTCCTCGGCCAGGCTGATTATTCTCGCTTTGCCGTCAAAAGAGAATCTGTCAGTTGCAACCGGTTTTCTGAGTATTTCATGCGAGACAGGATACGCTCTCAGATGACAACCGCCACGATTACTGGTGCAGTAGGCGAGCGCCATACCGTATGCGCCTCTGGGATCGTAGGCAGGCAGTTCAAGGCTTTTTACCGTCATTGAGAGATCCGGTCTGCCAATACTCTCCGTATAGCGACGGGACCCCTGAGAAAGTGAAATCCCTTCTCCAGTCATGGAAGCAATATTGCGAAGGAGGTCGTCGACCTCTGCCGGAGACGGGAATCTTCCTCTTGCCTCACCAAAAGCTGAAAGGGTTGCAGCTGCGGAAATCGTATCCATACCGAGTCTGTTACAGAGTGTGTTTGACTTGACGATAGACGCCAGTGAAGAAATCCCGTTGAGAGCGCCGAAGTGCGAGACGGTTTCATATTCCGGCAGTGGCTCCCCTTCCTTCGTGCTCTTTTTGCACTGAATCGGGCAGCCGTAGCAACCATCCTTTTTTGCTCCGCACTCCTGCCTGATTGCAATACCGGAGTATGCTGAAGAGTCAGCAAAAACGGTCTTTCTGAAGTTTTCAGTGGGAGCCATCCGCCGTTGACGCATCAGATCTACAAGAGCAGGTGTACCGTACTCGGCTATTCCAAGTTCGCCGAAAATGACCGGAGAAGCCCTGAAAAGTCTCAAGACATCGTTTCTGGCACTGTCGAAGAGTTTTTTGTCCGCTATCTCCGTTTTACCGGTGCCATTAACGACAATCGCCTTTAGCCGCTTCGACCCCATGACAGCACCGAGTCCACCCCGACCGACAGAGTTACCCTCACCCATCATGATGTTAGCAAAAAGCACCCCGTTCTCGCCGGCAGGACCGATTGCAGCCACGCTGCCACGATCCGCCAAAGCAGTGACCGTCTCCTTTACATCACGGCCCCAGAGGGCATCAGCAGGAAGGAGACTGACTACAGCATCTTCGATTGAAAGAGTAACCGGTGTCTTGCTGCGACCGGTTATAAAGAGTGCATCTACGCCGGAGGATTTGAGTCGCCAGGCAAACCTCCCGCCGGCAGAACAGTCGTATATGGTACCGGTAAGAGGTGATCGGGAGACAACTGAGAGCCTGGCAGCAGTTGGTGCGGATGTCCCGCAAAGCGGTCCGACAGAAAATATCAGGGGAATAGCCGGGTCATCAGGCTGAAGCTGGAAGAAGTCACGCATCAAGCGGACACCAAGACCTCTCCCCCCGAGATAGGCATGAAGAATTTCCTGCGGCAACTCCTCCCGGGCTATAGAACCAGTGGTGAGATCGACTCTGAGGATCTTTCCGTTCCAGCCGAACATGCTTTTAGAGGTACTCCGTGAGGTTCAGCAGCTGAAGTTCTTCCACTATTTTTTTTACATCCTGGGCCCGGTCACTGCGGCAGACCAGAAGAGCATCAGGAGTGTCGACGATAATCAGATTGTGCACTCCGACGAGTGCGGTCATCTTCCCCCCGCCGTAAACCATGCTGCCTGAAGAGTCTATTGAGATCAGGCCCCTGGTTTCAATAGTGACAATACCGTCTTTATCGCCTTCGATCACTTCAGGGAGAGCACTCCAACTGCCGACGTCGCTCCAGCCGAAGCTCGCAGGGATGACCTTCACTGAATCAGCACGCTCCATGACACCGTAGTCTATGGATTCGCTCCTTAATGTCAGATAGAGAGCATTTATCTGGGGTTTCAGCTGTTCAAGCTCCCAATTTGCAGTTCCGAACCGTATCCCCCCGACAGCAACTGCGAGATCGGGCATCTGCGCTGAGAGCTCTTTCCGGATAGCTGAGACCTTCCAGATAAACATGCCGCTGTTCCAGAAGAAATTTCGTGCATCAAGAAACTCCGCAGCTCTGGCGGCATCAGGTTTCTCAATAAAACGTTTGACCGGCAGAGCAGTCCCGTCACCTTCATTGGTGGCGGCTTCGATGTAGCCGTAGCCTGTCTCTGGACGTGTCGGTTCGATCCCGAGAGTGATCAGTGAACCTGCCGAAGCTTCATCACAGGCAATGCTCACGACCCTGCAGAACTCCTCTTCATTCCTGATGTAGTGATCAGCAGGGAGGACCAGCATGGTCGCATCCGGGTCGTGATGAGCAATGATAGCAGCTGCAAGAGCAATAGCAGGGGCAGTGTTACGGCCGACAGGCTCCTCTACGATATCTATTGGAAAAGCAGTGTACCCTGAAAGCTGCCGGGCAGTCTCTTCGGACTGATGGACATTCGTAACGATCATGACTCTTTCAGGATTCAGAGGAAGCACTCTGTCCAGAGTCCTCTGCAACATCGATTTCCCTCCGAAAACCGACATCAACTGTTTTGGGCTCTTTATCCTCGAAAGCGGCCAGAAACGTGTCCCTGACCCGCCTGCCATAATGACTACGTACATTGAATGTCTCCTACTGTCCGCTTATCTCAAGTGAGTGTATTCTGAGTGACGGTGAGCCGACCTGACTGAAAAAACGGAGATCATCCCCGATCATCTCGACATTCCTGAAAACGTCAAGTACATTCCCGGAAAGTGCGACACCCTTTACCGGGACCGTAACGTGACCATCTTCGACAAGAAATCCGGTCGCTCCTATTGAAAAATCTCCGGAAACAGGATTCGCGGTATGCATCCCTATAACCGAAGTAATCATCATCCCTTTTCCTATGCCAGAAAGCATAGCAATCGAGGATGAAGAGCCATTCTCAATAAAGAAATTGCTGATCCCGAGATGCGGGAGTCCTTTCACACCGGCTCTGGAGGAGTTCCCGGTTGATTCAGCCCCCATTCTGGCAGCATAGGCAGTATCGAAAAGATACCCTTTGACGATTCCCTCCTCGACCAGGACCGTATTTTGGACCGGAACACCTTCGCCATCGAACGGTGCCGTAGCCAGTCCACCCTTAAGCGAACCGTCGTCTCTGATCCGGATGATATCGGCGAAAAGACACTCACCGACCTTCCCCTTCAGCAACGATTTACCCTTATGAATGTTTTCAGCACTGAATGAAGGGGCCAGCAGCTCAAGAAAATCCGCAGCCACATGATTCTCAAGGATGACCGGGCAACACATCCCCGGTGTCCTCACCGCACCAAGCTGCCTGAGAGCCCGCACTGCGGCTCCTTCAGCTATAACGACTATATCGATTCCATCAAACCGGTTGGAATGCCCGAACTCCCAGCCCATCTGTGAGTCACCGTCTGATTCTGCGATCGCGGAGACAGAGCTTGAGAAAGCTGTTCCGGAGTAGTCACCGCATAGACCTCGCGAATTGCGAAGATGAACAGAATATATCGATTCGCCGTACACAGCTTTTCGAACCCGTTTTATCCTGGAGTCCTGAGCGAGTGTCACTCTTTCAAGCTCAAGGGCACGTTCGACCTTGCTGCCCGGATCTACTTTCAGAACATCAGGGTCGAATAGCTCCGGCATATCACCGTAGACAGCAGCAGGGGGAAGGAGGCCGAAGGGGTCGGGGGTCTGCATTGCAGCACCGACACAGGAGGAGTCGATCATTCGTTCAAGGTCTGAGTCTGAAAAAGCTGAAGCGTATGAAAACCCTACACCTGAATCCTTCAGCACTCGTACGGCAACAGCGACAGGTTCTGCAGTCTTGAATGAATCGACTTTGGAATCCTTCACTTCGATCGACAGGGTCCGGGAATGACCCGTCATGATCTCGTAGCCATCAAGTTGACGTTTCGTCAAAAGCCGCTCGACCCGCTCTGCTATCTCAACGATTTTCACGTTGCTCACCGCTCAAAGGTCCATGGTCATAGCAATCTCATCACAATCCGGAAACTTGACGCACTTGATGCAGTCGCTCCAGACCTTGTGAGGAAGCTGCGATTTATCGACGATTGTGAAACCGAAACGTGCGAAGAAATCGGGTTTGTAAGTCAGACAGAAAAGTTTTTTCAACCCCAGTTCGCGGGCTTCGGAAATGCAGGCAGAAACGACTTCAGTCCCTACACCCTTCCTCCCGGCATCCTCAGCTACCGCAACTGAGCGGATCTCGGCAAGATCGTCCCAGACGATATGAAGTGCTGAAACACCGAGAAGCCGGCCTGACTCTTCAATAATATAGAAATCCCTTATGGCCTCATACAGCTCAGAAAGAGAGCGGGAGAGCATGTCTCCGCGATTGGCGAAGTGCGTCAGAAGTCTCTGTATCTCTTTTACATCGGTTATCCGGGCTTTACGCAGCATGGATTCGTTCTCCCGTCACTATTTCCGCTCACAGTTATCTGTTGCTGCCAGGATCATCTCGGCAGCATGCTCACGACTCGTGCCGGTTACATGTGCACCGCCGAGCATCCGTGCTATCTCTTCGATCCTGGCTTCGTCCGAGAGCCTCGTCACATCGGTTCTGGTCCGGCCGTTGTCGATCGATTTGGACACAAGATAGTGGTTATCTGCGTAGACAGCCACCTGGGGCAGGTGCGTGATGCAGAGTACCTGCTGCCCGGATGCCACCCTTTTCAGCTTGCTGCCGACCATCGATGATGTAGCTCCGCCTATGCCGGTATCGACCTCATCGAAAACAAGAGTCGGCACATCGCTTTCGGGGTGCAGCTGCTTCATGGCAAGCATGATCCTTGAAAGCTCTCCGCCTGAAGCTATTCTGGATAAAGGTTTCGGCTCTTCACCCGGATTCGGAGAAAAGAGGAACTCTGCTTTTTCGAAACCTGACTCTCTGGGTTCAGGCAGTTCCTCAAACTTTACCGAAAAAGCGGCATGATTCATCGCCAGTTGGTGGACCTCTGCCTCAAGAGCCGCGGCAAGCCTGATTGCGGCTTCCCTGCGAAGAGATGAGAGAGTACCGCCCTCATTTTTCAGCTGAGCTTTAAGAAGTTCTGCAGCGCACTCAAGCTCTTCTTTCGAAGTTTGACCGTCCACCAGAGCTGCAAGTTCATCCTCGATTTCCTGCATCCGGGAAAGGATGCTTTCAACAGTATCGCCGTATTTCTTTTTCAGCCTGCGGATCAGCTCCAGGCGATCCTCGACAGTTTGAAGCCTTGCCGGATCACTTTCGATCCTGGAAGAGTAATCACGCAGGGTAAGCGCTGCATCCTCCAGTTGAAGAGCCGCTGTTGAAATATCGGCAAAAAGAGGCTTCAAGGTTGGATCGATAACCGATGCGTCCGATAAAGCGGCTTTGACGGCAGCGATAATACCTAAGGCTGACTCCTCAGCACCGTAAAGAAGATCAAATGCAGAGTGTGTCTTCAAAAGGAGTTTTTCAGCATGGACAAGGAGATTCCTCTCGTGATCCAGAGACTCATCCTCGCCGGGGAGCAAAGCAGCAGTGCGAATCTCATCAAGCTGGTAGGTGAGGAGGTCCTTCTGCTTCTCGGCATCCCGTGCACCGACCTCAAGAGCAGACAACCTCTCGATGACTTTCCGGTATGAACGATATGTCGACGAGAACGCACCCTTGATCTCTTTCAGAGAAGCAAAGCTGTCCAGCATCTGAAGATGATTATCTACTTTCAGAAGAGTCTGTGATTCATGCTGGCCGTAGATATTGATGAGAGTGCCGGCGATTTCCGAGAGTGTCGAGAGCGTTGACAAAGAGCTGTTTATAAATATCCTGTTCTTCCCTGACCGGGAGATGACCCGTTTCAGAAGGATATCGTCATCTGCATCGATCCCCTTCTCTGCCAAAGACTCGATAAGTTCCGGTTCACCGGAAATATCGAACATCGCCTCGACAGAAGCCTCTTCAGCTCCCGAGCGGATAAGGTCGGCAGAAGCTCTCCCTCCAAGGACAAGGTTGACCGCATCGATTATGATCGACTTGCCTGCCCCGGTCTCACCGGTAAGGATATTAAGTCCGCTGCTGAAAGTGATATGCAGGGAATCAATAATCGCAAAGTTTTTGATCGAAATATCAGTGAGCATTATTTTGCAAGAGTCCTGCTATCTCTCCCCCCACTTCAGCTTTGTCCGAAGCACGGCAAAATAGTCCCTCTCCTTTGACATCACAAGTTTGGCGGTATGGCGTGCCCTCCGGACGTGAATCATATCCCCTGAGCGGAGTTCAAGACCCACCTGACCATCAAGCGTCAGATAGATATCCTCGTCATCAAGCGAGTTAACCGTCACTTCGACATCAGAACCATCATCAATGACAATCGGCCGGTTTGTGAGTGTATGAGGACATATGGGGGTTATGACTATGCAGTTCATGGAGGGATTCACAATTGGTCCGCCAGCAGAGAGTGAATATCCGGTAGACCCTGTAGGAGTGCTGATTATAAGACCATCTGCCTTGAACGTGGTGAGATCCAGCGAGTTCACCTTTGTTTTAAGATCAACGATTCGTGCAAGCGCACCTTTGTTTATGACAACGTCATTGAGCACAAGATGGGAAGCCATCTCCTTCCCGTCCCTGGTCACTACTGCATGAAGCATCAGCCTTTCAGAAACGCGGTAATCTCCCTTAAGGCATTTTTCCAGCGCCGGATAGAGCTCATCCAGTGCAATTTCAGTGAGAAAACCGAGGCTGCCGAGATTGACTCCCAGGATCGGGATATCACGTTCACCGATTATCCTTGCAGTTGAAATGAGCGTTCCGTCACCGCCAAGGACTACAACCATATCCGCACGCGAGGGGATATCTTCAGCAGCGACACCAGGGCAGGCCAGATGCCGGGCAAGATGAGCCTCTACCAGAGGTTCGCATCCATGCTTTTGAAGCCAGCTGAAAAGTTCCCCGGCAACCCCTTGACAGCGTGGATCATGCACCTTTGCGAAAACAGCGATTTTTTTCATCTGAAGTGCCCTCTGCCTCTGTTTATAGATGATTTTAGTAGCACGGTTCAATATAGTGTGTCTATGGAAAACCAGAATATATCAGCTATAATAAATCATTTGAATCCGGCTCACATAGTCCTTCCCGAAAGAGGTCAACATGAACGTCAAATCTGAATCACTTACTGAACCGAACCCCGACCTTGACATCTCCATGCAGATCATAAAATCGTTTCTTGAGCATATGGAGTACACCCTGGGCAAGGACCGGTATACATCCCTGCAGCGTGATGTCTATACTGCCCTCTCCTACGCAGTCAGAGACAGACTGATTACCCGATGGCTCGACACACAGCAGAGTTATTATAACGATGACCCGAAGCGGGTCTATTATGTCTCCATGGAGTTTCTGATGGGACGTTCACTGGAGAACTCTCTGATTAACCTGGGGCTACTGGATGATTTCAGGAACTCGATGGAATCTCTCGGATACGATTTTTCAACGATCCTCTCTGAAGAGGAGGATGCAGGACTGGGGAACGGCGGCCTGGGAAGGCTTGCTGCCTGTTTTCTAGACTCCATGGCAACCATGTCGATACCGGCATACGGCTACGGAATACGCTATGAATACGGCATATTCAGACAGAAGATCATCGACGGTGCTCAGATCGAAGTCCCTGATAACTGGCTTCGCTATACAAACCCCTGGGATCTCGACCGCCAGCATCACCTTCACGAAGTCAAATTTTACGGCAAGGTCATAGAGACCATCAACGGGAACGGCGAACGCCATCACCAATGGGTAGACACCGAGAATGTCATGGCCATGGCTCATGACACCCCGATCCCCGGGTACGGCACGAACACAGTGAACACTCTCCGTCTCTGGAGTGCAAAAGCGACCAGAGAGTTCGACCTCAAGTTCTTCAATGAGGGGAACTACATCCGAGCTCTCGAAAAGAAGATGACTTCGGAGAACATCTCAAAAGTACTCTATCCGGCTGATAACGTTCAGGAAGGGCGGGAACTCCGCTTGAAACAGGAGTATTTTCTGGCCTCTTCGACCATCTTCGATATCATCTATCGCTACAAAAAAATCCATAAAGATCTGAGGAATCTCCACGAAAAAGTCGCGGTACAGCTGAACGACACTCACCCTGCCCTCTGTATTCCCGAATTGATGAGAATACTCATGGATCACGAAGGATTCACCTGGGATGAAGCCTGGGAAGTAACCCGCAAGACTTTCGCTTACACGAATCACACTATCCTTCCTGAAGCACTCGAAAAATGGCCGATCTGGTTTTTCGAGCATATACTCCCGAGACACCTCATGATCATCTATGAGATAAACGATAAATTCCTGATAGAGGCTCGGAAGCGTTTCCCGAATGATGAAGTGAGGATCGGCCGTATGTCGATCATTGAAGAGAACTGGGAGAGGAAGATCCGAATGGCTCATCTGGCGATCGTCGGCAGTTTTTCTGTCAACGGTGTAGCGGCTCTTCATTCAGAGATACTCAAAAAAGAGCTCTTTGCCGATTTTTACGAAATGTATCCCGAGAAGTTCAATAACAAGACAAACGGGATAACGCAGCGAAGATGGCTGAAAAAGGCAAATCCCGGGCTTGCAGGTCTTATTACCGAGGCAATAGGTGACTCATGGGTCACTGACCTTGCTCAACTTAAAAAACTTCTCCCGCTTGCCGAAGACCCTGCGTTCAGGAGTAGATGGCATGATGTTAAAGTCGCAGCGAAAATGCATCTGGCCGAGTACATCTTTAAGCATAACTGTTTGAAGATCGACACCGGATCCATGTTTGACTGCCAGGTGAAGAGAATTCACGAGTACAAACGTCAGCTTCTTAATGTCCTGCATTTAATCGCGCTCTACAACAGGTTAAAGCGGGGACTGACCAGTGATATCCCGCCAAGGACTTTCATCTTCAGCGGGAAATCTGCGCCCTCCTACACCATGGCCAAGCTGGTGATCCGTTTGATCTGCGGTGTGGCAGACGTCATCAATAATGACCCTGAAGTCGGCGACCGGTTAAAAGTGGTCTTCCTTGCCAACTACAACGTCTCGCTTGCGGAGATGATATTCCCGGCATCAGATCTTTCAGAACAGATCTCGACTGCCGGCACAGAAGCTTCAGGAACCGGGAATATGAAATTCACCCTGAACGGTGCACTGACAATCGGGACCCTGGACGGCGCCAATATCGAAATTATGGAAGAAGTCGGAGAAGAGAACATATTCATCTTTGGCATGAATTCGAAAGAGGTAGAAAATCTCAGAAAAAATTACAGCCCCAGAGACTGGTACAACGGAAACTCTGAACTAAAGACCGTAATAGACATGATCGGCTGGGGAGCTTTCTCACCCGGCGCTCCGAATCTTTTCCAGCCGATCATCGAGATGCTTCTTTCCAACGGCGACTATTATATGCATCTGGCAGATTTTGCATCCTATCAGGCAGCCCAGGAACTGGCCGGCAGAATATACCTCGACAAGGATGAATGGATCAGAAGATCTATCATCAACACCGCCGGGGTCGGCAAGTTTTCAAGTGACCGGACTATTCAGGAGTATGCCAGCGAGATCTGGGGAGTCGTTCCTCATCGTGTTGGCGGTTGGAGCAGAAACCCTGGCGAAGAGAGCTCAGCAGCTCATTCTGTGGTGCAGAGCTGATGCAGAAGCAGATCGACCTTTTCAACAATTCTGCCGGAAGCAGCATCGAGGCTACCGCACCGCTTGCCGAACGTATGCGCCCGAGGAATATCTCCGAATATGTCGGTCAGGAACACCTCCTCGGAGAAGGTAAACTTTTACGCATGATGATAGAGAGCGATGCCCTCTCATCACTAATATTCTGGGGACCCCCGGGCTCAGGCAAGACGACTCTTGCCAGAGTCATAGCAAATGCCACTCAATCACATTTCATTTTCTTTTCAGCTATTCTCTCCGGTGTCAAGGAGATCCGCGAGATCGTCAAAGAGGCGCAGGACCAGTGGAGATATCAGCGGAAAAAGACCATTCTCTTTGTTGACGAAATCCACAGGTTCAATAAAAGCCAGCAGGATGCCTTTCTCCCCCATGTCGAAAAAGGCCTTTTCACCATAATCGGTGCGACTACGGAAAACCCTTCGTTCGAAATCATCGCCCCGCTCCTTTCACGCTGCAAAGTCGTGGTCCTGAAACCGCTCGCCATAGATTCCCTGCGCAGCATACTCAGCGCCGCAATGGATGACAGTGAGCGAGGGCTTGGCGCCATGGGCCTGACCATCTCGGATGAAGCGTTATCAGCTCTTGCAGATTATTCGGGCGGCGATGCCCGGATAGCACTCAACACCCTTGAGACCTCCGCCAGACTCAACTCAGGAACGGACATAGACCTGACCACTGTCCATGAGGCGATCCAGGAGAAGCCTCTGATGTACGACAAAGGGGGCGAAGAGCATTACAATGTCATCTCGGCATTCATCAAGTCCGTGCGAGGTTCAGACCCGAATGCCGCCTTGTACTGGCTCGCACGGATGCTTGAAGCGGGAGAGGATCCGATTTTTATCATTAGAAGGATGGTGATCCTCGCTTCCGAAGATATCGGTAATGCCGACCCGCGAGCCCTGCAGATGGCAGTTTCGACGCTTCATGCCTTGGCCGCGGCGCGCGAGAATCTCAGTCTGCGGATTCGCGAAGACGGCATGACCGGGCGTCCGGACTTACCGCTTCTCCGCGTTTACACCTCAGAGCACGCGCATTCCGTTGTCGATAAAGCTGCGATGACTCTGGGACTCGGCCAGCGCTCGGTCCGCAAGATTACAGC
>VFJK01000012.1 GCA_009886125.1 Geobacter sp.
CAACCCCTTGCAGGCGCTGCTCGACCTCTTCAGCCACCTGGATCAGATTTATCTGGCATCTGCCGCAGGTCGGACAGGAGACAAAATTCACGCCGTGATGTCTGAGTCCGAGACATTTCAGGATCTCGAAGCCGACCCTGACCTCGTCAACAGGATCGCCGGTAAGTGAAACCCGCAGAGTATCGCCGATACCGTCAGCAAGCAGGATTCCCAGCCCGACAGAAGACTTTATCGTTCCTGAAAACAGTGTACCTGCTTCGGTGATTCCGATATGAAGCGGATAATCGACCTGAGATGAGAGGAGCCGGTAGGCTTCGACGGTCTTGTTTACATCTGACGCCTTGAGGGAGATCTTTATCTGGTCGTAGCCGAGCTCTTCCAGAATCCTCACATGGCCGAGGGCTGACTCGACCATGGCTTCGGCAGTCGGATGCCCATACTTCTGCAGCAGCTCTTTTTCGAGCGAACCGGCATTCACGCCGATACGGATCGGTACCAGCCGCTCCCGTGCAGACCTTACAACCTCTTCGACCTTCCACCGTTCGCCGATATTGCCAGGGTTCAGTCGAAGGGCGTCAATGCCAAATTCGAGGACCTTCATCGCCAGCTTGTAATCGAAATGGATATCCGCAACAACCGGGATAGGACTGTCCGCCCTGACCAGTCCGAGTGCAAGGGCAGCATCCATATCAGGAACAGCGCAGCGGACGATCTCGCAGCCTGCAGAGACAAGTCTGTTAATCTGCAGAACAGTCGCTGCTACGTCACGAGTGTCGGAAGAGCACATCGACTGGACAGAGCAGGGAGCCCCGCCACCGACAAGCTGATTACCGATCTTTATCTGTCGGGTGATTCTTTTCATAGAGGGGGCATACTAGCTGTTTTTAGATGTTCAAGTCAAGGGAGGACGGAACAAAAAAGAAGCTGAAAACGGCAGTTGGAAGCTGCCGGAATGAGCGCATCAGGGCTATTTCGTTGTAATTCTTAGTGAAATTGAGCGTTAGCAGCCGATACTGTCTGAACCCGTAGGGTGAGAACGTACACAGGACCTATGGCGGCTGTAGCGAAATGAGCTTAGAATTACAGAAATGGCACGTCAGCGCGAATGCAGGTGGCTTTCAACTGCCGAATATGGGATGAATGAGATCACCCTCTCCTGAGAATGAAGGTATTTCGAAAGGGAAGATCACTTGTTTGCAGTCGACATATCCTGATATGATTCGGCGAACTCGGCGATCGAAGAGGAAGTTCCGCTCGCCTTCTCCACAAACTTCACTCCGCGCGTTCCTGCAGCCAGTTCATCAGCTTTTGCCTGAATTGCATAGACACCACCTGCTGCACTCAGGTTTATGTCTCCCATCGGCGAGGTGCTGGCATAGAGAGTGATGCGCTCCGCTCCAAAGGGGGGCGCCACCTCAAGATCGAATTTGTCTTCTGCTGAAGGGATCTCGTACACCGTGCCGCCGTTAAAGTAGCTGTTCTGACGGTACGGGTTCGGCAATATCTGTACCAACCCGCCGGAAGCCTCCTGATACACAACCCTGCCGTAAAAAGGGCGATTCCCCTTCACAAAGACCCGTATCTTCTCCCCCTTGACATATTTATTCTTGACGCTCCAGACCTTCACGGATAGCTGCGCTGTCGGGTCATCAAAAAGCTCATCAGATTTTTTCTTCGGCACCTTCTTCATGCTCTGCTCGTCAGGTATAACCTCAACCTGAAGCTTTACCCGGTAGCATTCGCCAAGAGTACCTTCCTGATACCATTCCTTGAGGAACTCCTGAATGACCTTGACCTGTGAGTTTGTGTAGGCGGAGAGAATATCCTTCTCCAGAGTCGCATCCTTCAGGTGGGTCTCGGCCTGGATATAGGTCGATGCTGAGTCCGAGGCCTTGCGCTTGGCGTCCTTGAAAGCGACATCCTCAGTCTGCTTGCGTGATTTGTCTTCACCCATGCAGGCGTAGCCGTCGGTATCGAGGATGACCGACTGGGAGGCTTGGAGCGGGGTGAGCGAGAGCAGGAACAGCAATAGTGAATAGAGAAGAATGTGCATGACTACTCAGCCTTCGCCTTTACCGCTATCTTTACCCCTCTTACCTTGAACACGAAGTCGTAATTCAGGATGTCTTCCCATTTATAGCCCTTGGCGGTCGAACGGGTATCGTCCCCGCCGCTGTAGGGTTTGCCCGGGATGTAGAACCAGTTGAGGATCGCATCGCCGGAGCGCCGCAGCACGATCCAGTATTTTCCTGCCGGCACAGGAGGGCCACTGGTCCCGGTGTTGAAATTGAAATCAACCCAGAAATAGCCAGGCTTACGGGATATCCGATCAAGAAAGACCGGGAGAGACCGGAGCCCTTCCAGGCTCGGTTTTCCGTTGACGTCAGCCACGAAATCAAGAAACACCGTACCGTCACCGCCGAATTTGTGCATCGCCAGAGAGACTTTTTCCATGACGAAGTCTTCTTCAACTTTTACAGCCTGCGCATAGACATACGTCGAGGTGACATATTCTGACGTCTCCTTATCCAGTACCCTCGTACCGCCCACACTGGAAACCCTGAATGTATCGACAAGGTTCGGGAACTCCATGTTTCCGAATTCGATTGTGTCAGGTACATCATATTTTATCGCTGGAAGCGGTTTTTTCGGCGGCAGCGTGACCCTCTTCGCTGGAGGCGAGGGCTTTACGGGCGGTAGCACAGCGGCCGGAGACGTCACGACCAGTGGAGGAACAGAACTCGGAGGGACGGTCGCCATTGGCTCGGTCACGGTCTGAGTTGCAGCATCCTGTTTAACAGTCATGGCATTGCTTACCAGGTATGGACGCGGCTCGACATCGGAACTCTTCAGCCTCACATCGACAACATCGTTCAGGAATTTAGCATCGATTGTTTCCGAGTATTTCGGCAGATAGGGTGCGGCTTTCCAGGTATCATTGACATCCTGGGAGTCAAGCCCGTGGGTCTGCTTGATATGCCTTGAAGAGGTGAACTGGCGGGACTGCTGAGGGTCGTAAGAGAGCCAGCCGAGGTCAGGGAAATAGACCTCCATCCATGCGTGCCCCCCCTGCCCCATTCCCTGGACCACTGACCGCTCAGAATCGATAGGGACTTTCCACTGTTCCTTGAGGCTGATCCCGCCGACGATACGGGACGGAATCCCGGCTGCTCTCAGGAGTGCCATAGAAATATGCGCAAAGTTCTGACAGTTCCCAGATCTGTTCGCAAGAGTATAGAGAGCATCATACTTCTGAGGATTGTAGGAATACTTGATGTTGTCTGCGATGAAGTTAAGTACCGAGCTGACGGCCTGATACTCTGTTGTGGCTCCTTCGGTAAGACTTTTGGCAAGCGCGACGATATCACGGTCTTCAGACTGGACCATTTCAGTGGACTTAAGGTAGAACATTTCACTTTTGGTAAGGTTTTGAAGAGGGAAAGCCGACCTGCTTGCCATTGCGGAGAGCTGGGAAACAAGTCTGGTCTCGAATTTTAGCTTTATGGATGCATCATGCTTCAGCCTGTTCCAGGTGACTTTCTTGAAGCTGTTACCGAAACTGTCTGTCTCGTCCTCGACTCTTGACGGCTCGGGCTGAAAATCGATCGAAAGCGAGTTTATCTCCTGGTTGACGCCAAGGTTGGAGAATTTCGCAGGAAGAGCAAATCTGAAAGAGAGTGTCTCTATCGGCTTGCCAACCTCAAAACCGATCTGCTGCGTCATCATGATCGTGCTGGCAAGTCTGCCTTCGAGGATGAGAGTCTTGGCAGAGGCTGATCCTGAGACGGCAAGAATCAGAAACAGTGCGGCGGCAATAGCTTTCATAATGGTCTCCCCAGTTATTTCAAAGAGAAAGTTTGAAGGATTTTATGCTTGCATCAAAAAAAACCGGTTTGCAAGAAACAGTGTTTATTTTAATTCAAAAAAATGCTACTAAAGAGTCAGATTAGCTGGTCGCAATATATCTCCCTTCTTCCTTATAAACAACAGTTTTTAACAGGAGCCGCGATGCTGAACAGATTGATTCCTGCCCTCCTTCTGGCTGCTTTATGTATCCCTTCCCTTGCAGCTGCAAAAGTCACCTGTGTCGATGCTGACGGCGAAGCTCTTATCGTGAACAGTGATGTCCCTGCTGCGAAGATCGAGGCCATTGCACGGGCTAAATGGTCTGCTATTGAGCAGACTGCAGGGGTCGAAATCAAGGCTCAGAGTGTTGTGCAGAACATGGCTCTGGTCGACGATGCGGTCAGCAAGCAGATCAAGGGTCTGGTGACCGGACACAAGCTCATCTCCTCGGAAACGGTCGACGGCCTGGTCAAAGTAAGGATCAACGCCTGCATCGAGCCGGCAAATGCCGGAGAAGCGCTCTCTTCCCTCTCTCTCAATAATTCGATCGCTGTCTTCATCCCGGCTTCCAAGCCACGTGAAGTGACTCATCTCGAAAACAGGGACGTCCATGATGAGACGAATATCCTCTCGGAGACACTTATCGGTAAACTGGCTGAACAGGGGTACACCGTTGTCGACGTTGCCCCGACCGGAGCTGGTGATGCTGCTGCTATAGACAAGGCGATGAAGAGCGGAAACCTCATGTCGCTTCGCAGCATGATGTACAAATTCCTCTCGAATCTGCTCCTGATCGGCAAGGCGGAATATACTGTCTCTACCCGGAAAGGTGAAGATGTCGGTTATGGAATCAAGATGCCCTTTCAGAATGTCACTGTGCGCCTGACCTATCGTCTTGTGACCAAAGAGCCATCAGGCAAGATGATCATCCTTGCCGCTGGAACTGAAGAGTCGAAAGCCCTTGCGAACAATGCTGAGGACGCAGCAGCAAAGGGGCTGAAGAACATTGCTGAAAAGCTCACTCCGGTTGTCCTGGAAAAAATATCAAAATACATTAAAGGTGTATCCCGTAAGATCAATGTTAAAGTCGTCGGGATAACGGATGTTACAGCAAATTTTGCAATAAAGGATATACTGCAGAACACATCCTGGGTCACTTCGGTAGAGGAAAAAGGTCTGGGAGACTTTATTGTCAGCTACCCTGAAAATACAATCTATCTCGCAAACAGCGTCGAACAGAGAGGAAGCTTTAAAGTCAGGAAATTCTCGACGTATCAGCTCGAGCTTACGTATAAACCTTAAGGGGATGTCAGGAAATAAGTGTAATAATTATTTCCTGGCAGGCCCTGACACTGCATCCTGAATCATGAATTAAAATGGAGGGACCCGATGATGCCCGACCTGAAACGATCTCTGCTCCTTATCACTCTTCTTATCTTTTCTTCAGGGTGTGCTTCTACTCTGGATCTTGCCAGGTTTCATGAATCCGGGATCGATGACAGGACCTCCTCAGCCGAACTCCCCCATTATGTTAAAGACAAAAAAAGACCCCGGGTAGCTGTACTCCCTGTTTCAGACACCTCTCAATTCAAAAGCTCTCTAAGTCTTGGCCCTGCTACTCAGGACGCCCTTACACAGCTCATTGTCGGCAGTGGAGGTTTCGAGGTCATGGAACGATCTCAGCTTGACAGTTTCATGCAGGAGATGAAATTTCAGGGAGGGATGGGCGCAGAAGTCGATCCTGATCAATTTCTCAAGATCGCCAAGGATATCGATACTGTCTTTGTCGGCGCCATAACCTCTGCCGGTGCTTCCTCCTCATTTACGGAAGCCAGGAACTGGAAGGATAAAAAGGGCAAGACGCATACATCGCCTCCATCCTGCTCAGAGGAGGGAAAGGTCGCTATCAACATCAGGGCACTGGCATCCCCTTCCGGGACAATTCAGAATTCCTTTCAGGTCAAAGGGCGGAAATCAATCAGTCGTGAAGTCAGATACTCTTCCGAATGCAACGTTCAAAACCCGGGAGGACTCCTTTCCGAGTCGATCAATAAGGCTATAGACGATGCAAAGGAGGATATTGCCAATACATTCCCTTCGCTCGGCTATATATACAAGACACTCACCAATAAAAGCGAGCCCCGCAAAAGGATCGCCTATATCAACCTCGGAAAAAGTGATGGGCTTGAACCCGGGAACAAAATTGATATAATAGAATTTGTACAGGAAAAGGACAGGGTCAGGGGGACCATGAGGATCATCCCGAGAATCGTTGCAGAAGCTGTTGTTTCTGAAACACAGTTCCTTCCAGACAGCTCCATACTGATTATTCCGGAAGATTCCGCAGACAGCGTGCTTGTTGGTCAGGCTGTAAGAACGAAAGCAAATGTAAGTGTCATGAGAATGCTCAACAAAGCTCTGAAATAATCTTTAAAGGAGGATCAAGAGATGAACTACCGTATCGTATTACCGCTTCTGGCTCTGCCGGTCATGTTTTTATCAGCATGTTCCAGCCACGTCGCAAAATGCACTTCACCCGAAGATAACCCGCAACACCACTATCTGATGGGTATGGAGGCGCTGGAAAGGAAGAACCTCGATTCAGCCCAGGAAAAGTTTGACCGGATGTTGTACTGCGAGGATAAATCTTCACGTGCCTATGGCGGCCTTTCTATCGTATCAGCCGAGAAGGTCAGGAAACAGGCAGATGCCGGCTACAAGGCAGTCGATGCCGACAGGTCCTATGAGAACCTGAAGAAATCCGATAAGTATGCCGATAAGGATGAAGAGAAATTCGACTTCAATGTTGCTACCATTCGTGTTGAAAGCACTCTGAAGAGTAATGACTGGCTCGACAGGGCAGTGGGTGCATACAAAGATGGCAGCAAACTCAACCCGGACGAGCGCAAGCTTCTGTACTATCAGGGAAAAGAGGCTATTACCTATTTCATGGGACTTGCATACCTGGATGCTCTTGAATTCGCAAAAGCTCGTGACAGTTTTTCTGCTGTATTAGGCTCAAAACAGGAAGGCAAATGGCATGAGAAGGCAGACAAGGGTTGGAAGAAGACAGACAAGATTGTCCGCGCCATGGCCGGACTGACTGTCGGTGATGTCGGCAAGAAAATAGCCATCAAGGAGTCAGTCAGCAGAGCAGATCTGGCAGCTCTCCTGATTGATGAACTAAAACTGGAGAAACTCTTTGCCGGGAGAATTCCGGTCGCTTCTCAGGTCGATGCCATGAAGGCCGAATTCACTCCTGCTGACATCATGAACTCTCCTTTCAAGCAGGAGATCCTTACCATTATGAAGTGGAAAGTCCGCGGTCTGGAACCAAAGTATGACACAACCACCATGGCAAATCTTTTCAAGCCTGCTGATACCGTATCAAGAGGCGAGATGGCATTTATTCTGGAGGATGTCCTTATAAAGATTACCGGAGACGAGAAGATTGCAACCGCTTTTTTTGGCCAGGAGCGCTCACCCTTTCCGGATGTTCGTCCAACCTCTGCACTTTACAATGCTGTCATGAACATGACCAGCAGAGGCATTATGGAGGGTGAACTTTCCGGTGAATTCAGAATCGATGCACCGGTAGAGGGTCCTGAAGCGCTTCTTGCAATCCGAATGCTGAGACAGAAAATAAACATTTATTAACATCTGATTATTTAAAGGAGATCCAGACATGAAAAAACTTGCAATAGCAGCATCACTTTTGATCGGTCTCACAGGTGCAGTCTACGCTGAAGACCCACCAGCGGCTGCTCCGGAAGGTGCTGTCCAACTTGATGAGACCTTCCAGAAGGCAAATACCTGGCTCAGCCAACAGAATCTCTCCCTTACCGGTGGGCCTTCCGGCAGAGATGACAACGCCGCATTCAGCCAGGAGGTTATCCTCTTTTACGGAGAAGGTCTTGCTGGTCCGAACCATATTCAGCCGTCACAGCGTGAACTGATGGCAAAGCGGGCAGCTGTAGTTACTGCTCAACGATCACTTGCCGAGTACCTGAATGGTTTTGCCATTGTCGGGGATACGCTTGTCAAGGATGGAGTGGCTCAGTACGATGTGATCAGATCCTCTGTTGCCGGTTATGTAAAGGGTGCACAGGTCGTAGTCCAGGAGTACAGCAAGGACAAGGATATGGCTGTTGCCATCATCAAACTCGGAATGCACGGTCCCAAGGGATTTGCGTCGACCATGTATGACAAGATGATGAAAGACCCGCAGATCAAAAAGAGCCTCACAGAGCTTGACGGAAAGCCTGCCCCGCCATACAAGCACAAGCCTGAATCACTTTCAGAGAAGTACGATGGCCTGATCATAGACGCCAGTGCCCAGAGCTTCAGGCCTGCTCTTATTAACAGGATATTCACCCCGAAAGGTGAACTTCTCTATGACCCATCGAAGATCAGCCAGAAGGTACTTGTCGAGCAGGGTTGCGGTGAATACACAAACAGTGTGGACAAGGCAAAGGCGGCTCTTGAAAAACGGGGCGTTAATAATGCTCTTGTCGTGACCGCTGCTGGTGCAGTCGGCTCATCCGATCTTCAGGTTTCTGATGATGACGCTGTCAAGATCTTCTCTGCTAACCAGAAAGGCAATTTCATGAGCAGTGCCAAAGTTGCATTTGTTCTGAAATAACTCCAATAAGGGGGTCAACTGATGAAAAAACTTCTATTGGCAGCCATTCTCACGTTAACAGCATCCGCTGTTTCTGCTGAATATCTCAATGGACAGTGGGTCGACCCTTCATGGGTAAAACTCCATGAAGTGAAGAGTGTGAAAATAGTATCTGCAGTAGCTCGTCAAAAGACAGCTGCATTCCGCTCAAACCAGCGCGCAGATCTCTCCATGCAGACAGGTAAATGGGATAAGAAACCCTCTACAATGGGAGAAGAGACAACAGACATCCTCTTCCTTGACAAACCGAGAAAAGTTCGTCTTGCCGGCGATGAAGAGGGCAAAAAGGGATGGAAAGTGGATAACTTCATCCTGGTTGAGATTATGGATGAAACCGGTGCTGTTACAAACAGGAAGGTCATTGGCAGGCTCGATTCCGGTGATTCGCTTCTACAGTCAGGTAAAAGGGTGAGCCAGCTCCAGCCGAACTCTATGGTCTTCACTCCCAAGAAGGTAGACATCGGCCCTCTTCCGGTAAAGAAACCTTTCAAGCTGAAAGTAACGGCTCTGGATTATGGTGATTTCGGAGAGGTCAGTGACGTGTACATGATTATTGAGTAATCTGCTTATATCGATATTGAAACAAGAAACCCCGGTCATCTGACCGGGGTTTCTTGTTTCAGTACAATTCTATTTTGTTTTTGCTGTATACACCCCGTCCCAATCTTCAGGAGGTGGTGAAGCAAGATACTCCCTGCAACGTTCCAGGTAGAGTCTTGAAACCTCGTCATCAAAGATATCTGCAAGTTTCGCAAATATCTTCTCTGCCTTATCAAACTCTCTGGCTCTATAAGAACTTAAGCCAGTATCAAACTCAGCCAGTATTCCGGATTTATCGGTCATAAGCTCATAGATTACAACAGGGAGATGTTTCCCCTTCACTTTGACACTATCTATCTCCCTGAATGAAAACCGCTCATCGTTCACCATTTTTCTGGCATCCTCACTCACCAGTATATGGCTGCCGTAATACTTGTTCAGTCCTTCAAGTCGCGATGCGAGATTCACAGAATCACCAATTGCGGTGTAGTCAAAACGGATGTCCGCACCCATATTTCCGACAACTGCCGGCCCGGTATTGATCCCGATCCCGATGTCGATAGTGTTCATTCCTCTGGCGCTGAAACCACTGTTTAATTCAGACAGGGTCTCAATCATACGAACAGCTGATCTGCAGGCTGCTGCAGGGTGGTCCAAAAGATCGAGTGGAGCGTTGTAGATAGCCATGACCGCATCGCCGATGAACTTATCAAGTGTTCCCTTCTCATCCAGAACAATCCGGGTCATGGGATTCAGATATTCGTTCAGCAGACGGACAAGGTCCTGTGGGGACAGACCTTCTGAAAGAGTTGTAAAACCTCGTATATCTGAAAAAAGAATCGAGATTTCGCGCTGCTCACCACCAAGTACCAGTTTGTCGGGGTCTTTCTCTATCTGCCTGACAAGATCCGGAGAAACGTAGCTGCTGAATGCTTTCTTAAGACTTCTTCCCTTCTTCTCCACTATAAGGTTACGGTAAGCCTCTGATCCAAGCTGAGAAAGTGAGAGCGAAAAAAGCGGGTAGAAAAGAGTGATATCAATGAGATAACGACTGAAAAGAAGATAATTGAAAGCGATAAAAAGTGCTGACACAGCAGCAAAGATTCCAAGACCGGCCAATGTGCCCGGCACCAGACTCAAGAGAAGTGAGAGAATCACCGGAAGAGCAAGAATTGACAGCATTTCCAGAACTGCAGAGCGACCGTCCTTTATTACAAAGCGATTCTCTATACTGTTAGCTGCAACTGTTGCATGAATCTCGACCCCGGGCAAAGCAGGATCAAAAGGGGTATTTCTGACATCATAGATCCCGATTTCAGTAGCACCGACAAAGGCGATGGAATCCTTAAGAAGTTCCGGTTCAACTCGCTTTTTTATTACATCAACTGCTGAGACAGTAGTAAAGCTGCCAGTAGGACCATAATAGTTAAGTGAAAGCTCACCATGCTCATTGACCGGAAGCGTATGACTCCCCATTGAAAGGGTGCTCACACCGAACACGGCGATATTAAGCATTATTTCAGATTTATAATGATAGCGGAGGGCTTTCAACGCCAGGGAAGGGAAAATATCGCCATTGTAGAGCAGGAGAAGTGGAGATTTGCGGAATACTCCGTCACTGTCAGCGAACTGGTTGAAAAAACCAAAATCAAGGGCTTTTGCGCCAAGCTGCGGAATATTCAGGGTAAGGTTCTTATATTCATTTATCGGAACTGACGTAACATCGCTGTCAAGCTTCAATAACTTGACTTTCGCAGAGGAGAGTTGTTCAAGTGCGGCAGGCTCAACGGGTTGATCCTCGTCCCGGAAGAAATAACCCAGGACTACGTTCCCTGCGCTCTCCAAACTAGCCGCAAATAATGTATCGCCCTTCCCTTCTGGTTCTGAAAAAACTATATCCAACGCTGAGACTTTCACGCCGTAAGCGGCAAGATTTTTAACGAGTTCTGCAACCCTGCTTCTGGACCAGGGCCAACGTCCCAGCTCATTAATGCTCTTATTGTCAATGGCAACGACGACAACTTTTGAAACAGGTTTTGTCGGACCGCGGAGCAGAAATCGAGAATCCTTGAGTTTGTTGTCGAGGTGCTGTAAAAATGGCGGCGATAAACGATATGCAATGAAAACCGAAAGCGCAGCGACAATCCCGATCAGAATGAAGAATATCGATTTTTTCACGTGAAGGCCTATTTCTCTTTACTGAGAAGATTCAGCATCGTCTCGACATTACTCCTCTGCTTCCCTTCAGGATATTTCTTCAAATACTCGTTGAACCGTGATTTTGCCTCTTTTTTAAAGCCGAGGTCGTAAAGAGTCTGCCCGGTAAATACTAGAGCTGTCTCTGCCTGTTTGAGAGTCGGGTACTCTTCAAGGACTAAGAGGTACTCTGCCAATGCAGCCTCTGAATTGGAAAGGAAGCGTGAATAGACCGACCCGCGCTCCAAACGTGCATCAGAACGAATTTCAGGCTCTCCAGTCAGATCAAGGGCAATCTGAAATACCTGCAGCGCCGCTTCATGCTTGCCGGAATCAGCCAGATAATGGCCATAGTTGATATTCCAGCGCGCTATTATGCTGGAAAGATTGTCTGAAGCCAGCCACTCAGCAGGAGGGACTGCCGAAGTTGCACCTTCAAAGGCATTTTTTGCCTCAGCAAGAGGAGTCCCTGGCTCAACTTTTACAGGTTCCAGCGGAGTGTAACCCCGGGTATTCTGGGTCATAGTACCCGGGAGAAGCGGAGGAGTTATATCTTCTCCGGCACCTGACACTTTCACGACTCCTTCATTCCCGAAAAAAACGTTAGCCGGCCCCTCTGCCATCATCAGAAATTCTGTCCCGCGTATACCGGCTACAGCAGTACGGCTGCGAATCTTGATATCGGTCTGCTGTCCACCTAGCTTTACTACAGTGGCTCTCAACTTCCCCTGAGTCAGAGTGAAGCTCCCCTCTTTCTTTTCCTTACCAACCATGAATCTTGTCAGTTCAAGTTCACTGTTGTTTGCTATGGTAAATGTGCTTCCATCAGAAAGTGAGAGTTCAATCCACCCCTTTATTCCGGTCTTGACCCAGCTCCCTTGCTCAAGTGACTGTCCTTTTTTCAAATTGACATATTTCATGTTGTCACCGGATCGGA
>VFJK01000072.1 GCA_009886125.1 Geobacter sp.
GCTGAAAAAGACCCCGATGACCATGTTCATCTTCTGGCGTAAGGCCTCTTTTTCGCGCTCCTTAAGAATCCGTTCGATCATCAGTGTAACAAATAGAACGTAAATAGGCAGGAAAGCGAGGTTCCCGATAAAACCTATGCCGATTTCAGCAGGCTTGCCGAAGATCAGGTAATCAACCAGATAAAGGATGAGAGAGAGTAGCAACATACACCATACAATAATACTGCTTTTCTTATGCAGCCCGAACATTCATACCTCTTTTCGGTCAGTTAACTTGAGCGAAGAGCTCCGACAATATCCATTCTTGCAGCCCGGAATGCCGGGAGAAGTCCACCGGAAATTCCCATGACCAGGGAAAAAAGAAGAGATTTTACTATGATACCCGGTGAAAGTGAAAAAGAAAATGCAAGCTCGGCAAATGATTGCCAGTTCATGGTGGAGATCGTAATAAACTGGAGAAATGCCGCAGGGACCAGTCCGGCAATCCCACCGATAAGACCGAGGAAAAGAGCCTCAAGAATAAATGCCAGCAGAATACTGGCTCGATGGAAACCAAGCGCCCGCAGAGTCCCTATCTCGACGACCCTGTTCGCAACGGCTGCATACATGGTTATCATGGCCCCTATGACTGCTCCCAGAGAAAATATACAGGTCAGGGAAAGACCCAGAATCCGAAGAAACTTTGCCATAGCCTCTGATTGGTCAAGATAATACCTTGTCTCGAGTTTTGCCTCAACAGTCATTCTCGGATCCGACTCAAGTCTGCTCTTGATTGTTTCAAAAGCTGCAGTGTCCCTCATTTTGAAAATAACCGATGAGTAGACAGGCCGCCTGAAAGACTGCATGAGTTGATCTACATCCCCCCATATTTCTGATGAGAAGCCGGTGCTCCCGGCATCAAAAACCCCTACGACTGTCCAGTCACGCATAGCAAAACGAAGATGCTCTCCGATTCCTCCACCTTCAAATCTTTCGGCAATACTCTTCCCGGCAATTATCTCCGATGACCCGGAGCGGGGCATTCGCCCTGCAACAAGTTTAACCTGCGGTCTTAATCCATGGGATGCTCTGCCAATACCGCGGATTACGACATTCGCCGGTTTTTTTGTGCCTCTCTTCGGGAGATTTATCAGCACAACCAGCTCTTTTGCAAAAAGCGGCCTCCCTTCATCACCCATTACAACCTCTGGAAACGACTCTACGATTGAAGCCTGAAGACGCTCTACTCCACTCTGGACCTCTGATTGCGACCCTTTCCTGATTACGACGACATTGTCTGGAGAGCCTGTTTCGACAAGTGTCTTCTGGAGCCCTTCAGCCAGCATCAAGGTAGCTGCAAAAACAAAGACAACCATTGCCATCCCTGAAGCGGTAAGTGCTGTTGTCAATCTGCGGACAGAAAGATTGCGGAAGCTGTAGTAAACTGGAACCGGCATCAGCCGACCCTCCTGAGGCCTTCCGCAATATTTATCGTTGATGCCCTGTACACAGGGAAAACAGATGCAACTATTCCTACAAGAGCAGCAGCTGCAAACTGGAAATAGATTGTCTCAGTAGAGATTATAAATACCGGGAAAAACTGGGAAAGCTCTTTTTCAAGAAGGTTCGCTGCAGGGAACGTCAGAAGAACACCGATCGTTCCACCAAGCAGAGCAATCAAAAGCGACTCGGCAAAAACAGTAACAGCGACATGGCTCCACCTGAATCCAAGAGCCTTCATGGTCGCATACTCGGCTATCCTTTCCCGTGCAGTCATCGCCATTGTGTTTGCAGCGACGACCATGATAATGACGATGACCACATATGAGACGATCTTGATAGCGATCATTATGGCTTCTGTCATGGCCACAAAACTGAGCTGGAAAGCTTTTTCAGTCTCCGACATCGTCTCGGCCAGCGAATTCCTGAACGTTGCATCAATTGCCTGTGCGACTTCCGGGGCTTTTTCCGGAGTATCCACCCCCACCATATATATCCCTACCTGGTCGGCTCTTCTTGGTACCGTTTTCCTTAATGATTCGTTCAGATAGTCCCAGTGGAAGAAAAACTGGGATTCATCAGTACTCCTCTGCGCACCGCGGTAGATTGCGCGAAGCACGAAATCCCACTCTCCAGGAAAGATCGTCCCTTTGAGAACGATCCTGTCTCCGACTTTCCATCCATGCTTTGCTGCAAGCTTGCTGCCGGCAGCAGCACCTCTCCGGTCATTCAAAAAACTCTTTTTCTCCCCCTCGTCGACAATGAACTCAGGATAGAGAGCGAGAAAGGTCTTCGGTTCGACTGCAAAGTTGGGGAAAAAATTCTTTTCCGATACGTAAATTCCGCCAAACCAGTTCATCATGCTCACTTCTTTTACGCCCGGAATCTGTCTGATACGTTCTCTGTAGGAGACAGGCAGGGAGAAGACCAGTGATATCGAACTTCTGGTCACCAGTCTTGTCGAGGATGACGTCTCGACACCGAGATACCAGAGTCCGACCAGTGTCCGGAGGAGTCCGAAAGCAAGAATCGCCACAGCTACACCGGTAATAGTCAGAACAGCTCTGAGAGGATGCCTGAATGCATTACGAAATGACAGTTTCAGATAAAACATCAAATCTTCTGCTGGCCGGGATTCAGGAGAACCCCTTTTTCAAGATGGATGATACGGTGGGCATTTTCTGCAGCCTTGGGGTCGTGGGTCACCATGATTATGGTCTTGCCAAACTCCTTTACCAGTCGACCCATGAAAGAGAGGATCTCGGCAGCTGACGTACGATCGAGATCTCCAGTCGGTTCATCTGCAACGAGTATTGCAGGATCTGTCACCATGGCTCTGGCAATTGCAACTCTCTGCTGCTGTCCCCCGGAAAGCTGTGAAGGGAAATGATCAATCCTGTCGGAGAGATTTAGCAGCGAAAGGACCGTCTCGACCTGCTCCTTCCTCCTCCTCGCTGACAGACCGGTGAGAAGGAGCGGAAGCTCAACGTTCTCAAAAGCCGTAAGTACCGGTATCAGATTGTAGAACTGGAAGATAAGCCCGACATTTACTGATCTCCAGGAAGCCAGTCCGGATTCATTGAGTGATGAAATATCCACGCCATTAACAAGAATAGTTCCTTTATCAGCATGATCGATACCTGCGATCAGGTTAAGAAGGGTGCTTTTCCCAGAGCCTGATGGCCCCATTAAAGCGAGAAAATCACCCTCTTGAATCCTGAAAGAGATATCCTCAAGCACCGGAATAATCTGACTGCCTCGCTGATACGACTTGAAAACTGAGATCAGCTCGACGACATGAGATTTCTCAACCCCCTTAGCAGAACTATTACTACACTCCATACCCTCTCCAAAAGTATTCAGGATCTCAAACAGATATGTTGCAGCTACGCTGTCAGAGCTATTTTTGTTTGATCTTCACCCTTGACGCATTTTTCAGCTTTTCAAGAGGTTTCAATGCGACCTTGTCGCCGGACTTTATTCCCTTTATTATTTCTATCATATCTCCAATTGAAGCACCTGTCACAACGTCGGACTGTATGACTTTATCATTTGCCACAATGAATACGACGCTTCTGCCTTGCCGGGTCACTACAGCGGATTTCGGAACAGCTGTCTTGGGAACCTGATCCTCACTCTTTAGAGGGCGCTCAAGAAATGATACCTTGGCACTCATCTCCGGCAGAATTTTTGGATCCAGATCGATAAAGCTGATTTTCACCATGACAGTTGCTTTGCTTCTGTCAGCAGTCGGCACAATAGAGTGAACAACTCCTCTGAATCTACTCTGAGGAAGTGCGTCGAGAGTTATCTCGCACGGCTGCGACACTCTGACTTTTTCCAGGCTCGACTCGGAAACATCAGCCTCCACCTTTAACGAGGAAAGATCCGCAATAGTCACTACAGAAGCCTTGGCATTAGCAGCAGCCCCCAGAGGGGTGACAATGTCACCGACATCGGCGTTTTTAGTGAGCACTACACCGTTAAACGGAGCTCTGATACGAGTGTAGTCAAGTGCGACATCTGCACCTGATAAAGCGGCAGCAGCAACCCTCAGATTTGCCTCTGCTGAGGATGCTGCGGCTGCTGAACGGTCTTTTCTTGCTTCAGCAAGATCATAGTCTGACTGGGATACTACTCCCTGAGAGAGAAGCTCCTTCAGCCTTTTGAGGCTCCTTACTGCATCAGCCGACTCCACGCGCGCCTGATCACGCAGTGATGCAGCAGAGTCAAGAGCCGCCGCCGCCTGCTTTCTGGAAGCTTCAGCGTCCATCCCTTCAAGCCGAGCGATAACTTCGCCTTTGCTTACTTTTCTCCCCTCTTCCACTCCGAGCCATTCAAGCCTGCCTGTAGCTTTTGCGGCAAGTGCAGCTTTACGTTGCGCAACAACATAGCCGCTCGCATTGAGAACTGTGAAAGCTGAAGACGGGTACACCTGGGAAGCAGTCGCTGTCTCGATTTCAACAGTCGGGAAGAGTGCTGCCCTGGACGCCCAGAAGATTGAAACAATTATGACAAGCAGAATGAATAACGCCGTAAAAGGCCGTTTTCGCCATTTAGAGGTTACGACCGGATTCTGTTTATTAATCCTTAATCGAGAAAGATCGTCATTTGACATAAATTCCTTCGTAGCAACTTCCCGGAGTAGATGAATTCTGCCTGGTTACACTTTGTAAAGAATGATTCATCGGATCCTCAAGTGCAGATATCTTAAATTATTTTAGTTATTACTAAATACTTAAATAGCTGACCTGTGTCAATAATTCCATCAAACGGAACCTTCTGAAATATCTTGAAAATTGGATGAATTAGGTTATTGTTATACTCCATCTCCTCTACTACTTTTTTAGAACAGCAACAGGATAACTCATGTCAATAGAAATTGATCGCCTGAAACAGCAGCTTGAATACAGAAAGAAATTCATGGAGCGAATCAACGATATTCACTCCGCTACCAATCTCAACGATATCCTTATTCAGTTGAAAGACAGTATTGCCAGTTTATTCGATGCTGACAGGATCACTATTTATGTAGCTGATATAAAACACAATACCCTTATTTCCAGGGTAAAATCCGGTGCTGAAGTCACACAGATCGTCGTACCGATTACTTCTGCAAGTATTTCAGGTTATTGCGCCCTCTCCGGAACAGCGGTAAATATCCGGGATGCGTACAGCCAGCATGAACTCACCATGATAAATTCTGAGCTCAGATTCGATCTCTCCTGGGATAAGAAAACCGGTTACCGGACAAAGCAGGTGCTCTGCATCCCGATGAAATTCAACAATGTACTCATCGGTGTCATTCAGCTGATCAACAAAAAAGGCGCAGATATTTTCGGTGAGATTGATCTTGCCTCTGCTACCGAACTCGCAGCCTCCCTTTCAATTGCAATTTATAACATTCACCGCCTCAATGCCTCGACTAAACTGATCCGCCAGAAATCACGCTATAATTATCTCCTGGACAAGAATCTGTTTGACGAGAACGATATCCAGAAACTGTCCGCTCATCCGGATGTAAAGACCCTCGGACTTGACCTGCTTCTTATGCGGGAAATGAAATTATCCAGAGAAGAGATGTCAAAGAATCTGAGCCTTTATTTCGGCACAGAATTCATATTTTTCGACCCTGCTCTGCCCCACATTGAAGACATCCTCATCAAGATTAAACCCGAGCGGTTGAGACAGGAGCGCTGGGTCCCGGTAAAGATCGAGAACGGAGTCCTTCATCTTGCAATGGAGGACCCGACAGATCTCGGGAAACAGGATCTCATCCGCTTTGTTTACCCTGAATACAAGAGACTCAGCTTTAACGGAGCGTTCAGAGATGACATAGAGAAATTTATCGACCATTTCTATAACATTACTGCTGCAGAACCTGGCGGTTCATCAAGCATAAATGATCTCCTCAAGCTTGAGGCAGGTGACGAACCGGATGTCGAATCAGAGGTTCAGAAAGTCTCTGAACAGGACAGCGTTATTGTCCAGCTGGTGAATAAGATAATCTGCGAGGCTTATAAAGCGAAGGCATCAGATATCCATATAGAGCCCTATCCCGGTAAGACTGATGTCATGGTAAGGATACGTATAGACGGCCGCTGCAAGATTTATCAGCGTATCCCATACAAATATAAGTATGCCCTGACATCGAGGATAAAGATCATGTCGGGACTTGATATTGCCGAGCGCCGTAAACCGCAGGACGGGAAGATCGACTTCAAGAAGTTTGGCCCGATTGATGTAGAACTCCGGGTAGCCACTCTGCCTACAGCTGGTCAGCTTGAAGATGTGGTCATGCGTATTCTCGCCTCCGGAGAGCCGATTCCTTTTGACAAGCTCGGACTTACAGAAAGAAATACACGCGAATTCGAGCATGCCATTGAAAAACCCTACGGGCTTATTCTGGTAGTTGGCCCGACCGGCTCAGGTAAAACGACGACACTTCACTCTGCGATCTCGTGCATCAACACTCCCGAGACAAAGATCTGGACCGCAGAGGACCCGGTTGAGATTACTCAAAAAGGCCTACGACAGGTACAGGTAAACAACAAGATCAACTTCACTTTTGCAACCGCACTCAGGGCATTCCTTCGTGCAGACCCTGATGTTATTATGGTCGGTGAGATGCGTGATGCAGAAACAACCGGCATGGGAATCGAAGCTTCTCTTACCGGGCATCTCGTATTCTCGACCCTTCACACTAACTCTGCACCGGAGACCGTCACACGGCTCCTTGATATGGGGATGGACCCGTTCAGCTTCTCGGATGCGATCCTTTGCATATTGGCACAGAGGCTTGCACGAAAGATCTGTGGTGAATGCAAGGACACGTACAAGCCACAGCGCCAGGAACTTGAGGATATTATCGATGAGTACGGCCGCGAAGATTTTGAAAAAACCGGATTGAACCCGGCTGAGATTACTCTTGTGAGAGCGGTCGGCTGCTCCAAATGCAATGACTCCGGTTATAAAGGCAGGCTGGGCCTCCATGAAATTCTTACCGGGACTGATGAGATGAGAAGTCTCATCAAAAAGAAGGGAGAAGTTGAATATATCCGTCGTCAGGCTATGGCTGACGGAATGACGACTCTCAAGCAGGACGGGATATTGAAATGTTTTCAGGGTCTGACAGACATCAAGGAAGTCAGAAGGGTTTGTATTAAATAAATTATGGCAAACATTTTCAATCAAAAAAGTCTGCTGCTCTGGAAGCTGTTTATCGGTGCATTTTGCACGGTAATAATTTCTGCACTCTCGCTCTTCTCCTTCCCTCCTCTGGAAATGGCCGAAATGAAGCTCTACGATGCCAATTTCCGGCTACGTGGCGTGATCTCTCCACCCAAAGAGATCGTTATTGCGACGATCGATGACAAAAGTCTTGAACGATACGGACGCTGGCCATGGAAAAGGGATCTGATCGCCAGACTCGTCGATACGTTATCAGCCGCTGATGCTGCTGTTATAGCATTTGATATCATATTCTCTGAAAATGAAGAAAACGACCGACAGCTTGCAAATTCAATTTCCAAAGCTAGCAATGTGATATTGCCCTCAGTATTCGATTTTCATAAATTTGACAGAAAGCCATCAGAAAAGTTTACCGCAGAGTATGCCTTCCAGAAGGTCCGCAATCCCGAACTGTTTACTGATTTTCCCCCGATAACTTCCGGTAAAGTTCTTCTACCGGTTCAAAAGCTTCGCGAAAGTGCAATGTTTATCGCTCCGATAAATATTTTTCCGGACAGTGACGGGACGGTCAGGTGGGATTCGTTAGTTATTGCCTACGGTGACCATCTCTACCCTTCTCTCACCCTTATGAGTGCTGCGTCATTTCTTGGTGTTCCTATCGAGAAGATAATCCTTGATGCAACACGCGGAATTGAGATCGGGACTGCTATTGTTCCTACTGATCGCTGGGGGAGAACCCTGGTAAATTATTACGGACCTGGTGAAACTTTCCCGCATATTTCGATTGCCGACATTCTTGACGGGACAGTATCTCCTGACAGCATTGCCAATCGAATTGTACTTATCGGAGCCACTGCTGTCGGCATTTACGATCTTCGAGTCACCCCGTTTTCAGCAGCTATGCCCGGAGTGGAAAAGCATGCAAACACAATAGCTTCAATTCTTGATAAACGCTTCATTACAAAAGCATCTCCACTTATCAACCTCACTATCCTTATAATCAGCGGCGCACTATTTACTCTCCTGCTTATCAGATTCAAGTTCACCGGCTCAGCAGTCTCCACTGCACTGTTTCTATTGGGGATTACTACTCTTTCAACGTTTCTCTTTGCAAAAATTGGAATCTCCATAAATCTTGCTGCACCGATTTCAAATTATCTCTGCATTTTCCTGGGGATCACCTCCATCAATTATACGATCGAAGAGAAGCGTGCCAGAAAGATACGCTTCATGTTTTCAAGTTATGTCACGCAAACTGTCGTCAACGAGCTCATTAACAATCCTGAGATGGCCAAACTCGGTGGTGAACGCCGTGAAGTGACGATCCTTTTTTCTGACGTAAAGGGATTTACGACGTTTGCTGAGCAGCATACTCCTGAAGAGGTCGTTTCCATCCTTAATGAATACCTTGGGAAGATGACTGATGTCATCCTGAAATGGGACGGTACTCTGGATAAATTTATCGGCGATGCAATTGTAGTTTTCTGGGGGGCACCAATCCTTTCGGATGCCCATGCGGAGAAAGCGGTCAGATGTGCTCTTGAAATGAGTTCAGCCATGGATGAACTGAAACAAGGATGGGAGCGAGAAGGAAAACCGCAGCTCGATGCCGGAATCGGTATTAATACCGGATTTGTCCTGGTCGGCAATATCGGTGCTGAAGGAAAGAAGATGGACTACACGATTATCGGTGATCAGGTAAACCTCTGTTCACGGGTTGAATCACTTACCAGAAGATATGATGTCCCGATTCTTCTGACTGAAAACACGGTTCAGGCCTTGTTCAAGGCAGGAGCGGAAACCCGACTTACCGGACTGACAATTAAAGGCGAAGAGAGAGTCATTGTGAAGGGTAAGAATGAGCCAGTCACAATGTACAGCTTAGAGAAGAGTTCAGATAAGTCATCAAAGCTGCTCTTGCTTGAGTGTCCTGAAGGCGAGGCGGTTAAGATGACTGAAAAATAGGTCTCTTTACTATAGACAACAAAAAAAGACCTCCTGAATATTTCAGGAGGTCTTTTTTTGTTTAATTAAGGTCCAATAGTAAATGGCTGGGAAAGTGCCCAATAACCTCCGGCGGTGTCAACAACTATGAGCCTACAGGCATTGCCGGTTATTCCGAGCTTTTCAGGAGGATCTGGTAAGGTAAACGATCCTGTACCAGTTATGCCATTTAGCAAAGGAGCAGTATTTAACTTACGCCAGATTACATTAGGAAAAGGATTCCCACTTGATAGTGGTGATGCTATTTTTGCCGGATCATCGGCAAGAAGGTAAAAATCTAACGAAGCGGGATATGAAAAGAATGAAGACCAGATAACTATAGGAGATGGATCACCAAATTTCCAGATAGTTGAGGAAAATGGTTCGCTAACGCCATTGCTTATCTGGATATTTGATGTCGCCCCAAATGAAATCTGTTGTGTTGCTTGCGAGCCATTGAACTGCCAATACGTCCTGAACTCTCGTCTATTATCGAAATCCTCAGCCGTTACAGACGTAGAAGCACCGTTTGTCAAAGTAGGGAGGGGCGTCGGCGCAAACGTGGCAGATGTAGCTGAAAGCAGCAATGATACATTTTGGTCTGAATAGATACCGCTCCAAACAAAATGGTGGTAATGAGCTTCAAGCCAACTGGGAGCAAAGGCAGTAGGTTTGCCGACCGCTATGGTCAGGCCGGTTGATGCCCCTATCCGTGCATCGGCAAGAAAATGACCGTCAAAAGAGGTCGAAGGAGTCTGAGGATATGTCGGAGCAACAGATAGTGTCGGAAAGTGCCCTGCAGTCAGCTCAGTACTGTTCAAGGGCCGAACAGGCAAGGTAATCGTCCGTGTTTCAATGACTGAATTGTTTACATCCTTGATGGTGAAGGTATAGGTCGTATTAGCCGGAATTGAATTGATTGTCGCATCGCTCAGGCAGTAGAGATCGGAAGTTCCAGGTTGACTGGGGGGACATGGATTGGGACTGAACCCCAGATCAGTGAAATTGTTCGGACCCGTAGTCCGGATCATTTCGATTGCAGGTAGTGCCGAACTCGTTATAGATGCTGAATAAATACCCACATTGCCTGGATCATGTATTGAGATAGCCAGACCTGTTAACGCAGGTAACGGTGTACCTGGGCCGATCGATTTTAAACTGGCACTGCGGAATTTAATCTCGGATTTAAAACCGTTGCCGACAAATTTCCACTCACCGTCTTCTTTCATCATGAAGAAACCATCGTCAGGAAAGCCGTATGAGCCGTCTGAAAAAATCCCTTTACCGGTAACTTTATATTTGATGTTTTGGGCATCAGGCTGGGGAGTATTGATCTGAAGGCTGGTGATGCTCCTGATTTTAAAATCGCGGGAAAAATCCTTTACCTCACGAGCAATATAAAGAGCCCTTGTCATCCCGTCATCCAAACCGAACTGAGTTGAATAGAATAGATCGAGATCGGCATCTATAAGGGTTCCAGCCTGAGCCTTAGGTTCGACAGTGTCCTTGAAATACTGCATCAGCTTGGCCGTGATGGCTGCTTTGACATCCTCGATCATCTGAATTTGAAGTGAGGTATCACTCCCGGTCAAATCAAGCGGACTGCTTATCCCAGTGTACGGTGTGTTCCCCCAATTATCAGTACCGGTTACCGTTATTACGCGGGCAGTACCGTTAGGCACAGAGAAGGTAGTTACAAGGTTCTGCGTGCTGGATGTTATCGGTATTGTTTGGGAGATCGTCGTAATGTCGGAAGCGGTTATGGATATGGTGATATTTTTAACAATCGATGGAATGGGTGAAGGAGATGCAAAAAGAGATTTACGAGTGGTATCGGTTGCTCCGATCTTCAACGTAACGTTTGTCTCGCTACCCTGCTTTCCACCTCCGGAGCAAGCCGACATGCAAAGCAAGAGAAAAATAACCGGACTGATTTTAAAAAATGCAGACTTCATAGATTCCTCCATCTGCTAGAATTTAACGTCAACACTTACGTTCGTATGAGTAGAGGTTACCGGAGGTGTGGTTACCGGAGGTGGTGTTGTTGTTACCGGAGGTGGAGGAGGTGGAGGCGGTGGTGTAATAACTGCCGTTGTTCTAGCAGATGTCGGATTGAATACTGGTGATGAAGGTTGAACAGAACGGCTGCTTGCTCCACTAAGGGTTGCAGATACTCTACCTGAGACGTTGATAGGGATATCAGTAGGGATAACTTCGCTTGATGCTGGTCTTGAGGAAGCCACACCAGCTTCAGTCTGGGGTGATGTAGTCCCTTGTGACGGCTCTGTGCTGCCGCCTTGACTCTGCTGCCCCTGAGATGCTGCTCCAGCAGAAGTCTCTCCAGTTTTCCTCTCAGGTTGTGGTGCAATATCTTTCTCTATCCTGTCAATCTCACTTTTGGTTGCAGGTCTTGCCTTCATTGGTGGAGAACCGGCAGTTATAGTCGTCAAGGTAGATTGCGTGACATTGACTATCCTGTCTGGAAGCAGTCGATTGTAGGTATACACTGTACCCCGTTTAACTAAAACGCCGGTTACATTCCGCTGGAAGGTGACTACAAAATCGGTTCCCCTGACACCTGCCACGGCGTTCGGCGTCCGTATTTCGAAACGTTTGGCCTTGGCAGCCTGCCCTGTAGTTGGTTCGACTATTGCCTGGACCTTCCCTCGGACCAGTCTTGCATTAGAAAATTCATTACCCTTTCCACCCGACTGTTCTCCGATATCAATTCGACTGCGCTGAGCTATTTTCAGCAAGGTCCCATCAGTATACCTGACTTCTGCATATGCGCCGCTTTTAGTCCTGACCAGATCACCTGCTGAAAGTGAGTCACCGACAGAGGCTTTGATAGCGGGCAGCTTTCCATTCCTCAAAAGTTCAACAACACCATTTATGATCCTTATTGAAGCGATCGTGTCAGCAGCCACCGCTGACACAGGAAAAGATGCGAGAATAAGAATGAGAATAAGGGACCGTAAATAATTAAATATCGATTTTTGATTTTTCATCTCATCACCTCAGAAACGGAGTTCCAGACCGACTGAATAGACATTTCTGTGATATTCGTAGAGAGCAATATCTGAATATGACGTTGTATGCGAGTACTGGGCATTCAGATAGAGCTTTTCGTATAACTGCCTGTTAATTCCTATCGATCCTGCAAGTGTCGTATCGTGGCGCTTCAGGCCGTAGTAAGTATTGACCGGGTAGTTGAGCCGAGCTGTTTCTCCCGAAAGGATGATATCGGTCTGATTGCCGATCGGTATCAGCATCTCGATGCTCAGTTTGTTGATGTAAGCCTCCCAGTTGGAACCGACCGTGTCTTCGAATGATGAGTCATATTTTATGTTGAAGAAGCCCTTACCGTTATCGAATAAAAATATGTAGCCTAACTGTCCCGAGTAGATCTCGGCATTGCGGTTCTCAACCGGGTCGACCGGGGGGGAGAAATACTCGCGTTTCGTATAGCCGGTGGAAGCCTGGAGGATATGCTCATTAGTCAGCGATAAGGTGAGTGTCGGCCGAGCAGTGATATCGTACGAGTAAATGCTGTAATTAAGCAGGGAGTAGTTGTACGTAAGGGGAATGGTTACCGCCAGAGCTGAAAAACGGTACCCCGGACTGAGCGAGAGGGTATGTGATTGCGTGCTGAAATCACTGAGCCGGAAATAGGAATTATTGTAGAAATTATACTGTCCATTGAAGAGCCATTCGGATTCAGAAGGGAGATCGTAGGAGATCCGGAGTGTCTGGCTACTGCTCGAGTCGTTCTTTTTTGGAAACGAGGCGCCGGATACTTCAGACAATGGTTTTGAAACAGCATTGTCGTCATAAAGATAGTTGGTCGCGATCGAAACCCTCCAGGGGCTTGATACAGGCTGAGTCTGTATCCTTAATGCAAATTCGCGAGCAAAGCCGGCAAGCTCATTGTCAGGGTTATGTGCGATGACAGCTTTCAGGCTCTCTTTTGCCCCTTCGGTATCGTTTGCAGAAAGCCGCGCCTGAGCAATTTGCAAGTCAGCCTGCTGAGTAAATTCAGGGTCATGACGTTTCGCTTCACTGTAGGAATTCTCAGCACCTTTCATATCACCCCGCTTAAACTGGAGCTCTCCTTTTAAAAAAGAGATCTCCGCAGGGTTTACTTTCTCCTTCTCCCCCCATTCAATCCATTTTGAAGCTTCAGCGTCATCTCCATTCGCAAGGTTGATTGCGATGATTTCAACAACAGCAATTTTTTCGTACGGAGTTTTTGAAATAGCCGCATTAAACTGCTTCAGAGCTTCATTCTGGCTGCCTGTATGTTTGAGAGAAAGACCCAGATAATAAGAGTTGAGTGATGACGGGTCTGATTTATCCGCACTCTGGAAAATTTCCAGAGCTTCTTCATAGTTCTCATTGCGGTACTGACGGATACCTTCTTCGGTCAGTTGGGAAGGATATGCAGCTGCGGGGAGCAGGAGCAGAATAGATACTAAAATGAGTAGAATCGCCTTCACGCTCATGGCATCCCCCTACGACAGTAAATTTGTAGCTTTGTACTGTCTCTGTATCAAATCAGGTAAATCGATACAATAGAGATAATCTTAGCAAATTATTTCAGAATGTCTATTCCATAGGTTTTAATTTTCCGTTGAAGGCTTGTCCTTTCCAGTTCGATAGCTTCTGCGGTCAGATTGAGATTCCAGTTGAACTCTTCAAGTTTTCTTATGATGAATTCGCGTTCGAACTCTTCACGAGCGCCTCTAATGGAATTGCTCTCCATGGGTTGGCCCTCAACTCTTCGCTCAGCACGCAGATGGCTGCCATCCAGTATCATATCCGGTAACTGCTCGATACCAATGACCTTACCTGGGGTCATGATCACCAGCCGTTCCATAATATTTTTAAGCTCCCTGATATTTCCAGGCCAATCATAGGACTGCATGACTTTAACCGCTTCCTGATCAAGTTGTTTTTGCTCACGTGTTTCTCTACGACAGAAGATCTCCAGAAAATGATCGATCAATGCCGGCACATCCTCCCGTCTCTCTTTCAGCGAGGGTATATCGAAAGGAACAACATTCAGCAGATAATAAAGTTCTTCAGTAAAAGTTCCAGCTTTAATCAAGTCCTCAAGTGGCCGGGTTGTAGATGTTATCATCCTTACATTTACATCGAAAGACTTTGAACCGCCCATTCGTTCGAATTTATGTTCCTCCATGACCTTTTTAAGCTTTTTCTGGATATTTATCGGCATCTCTCCTATCTCTTCCAAAAAAAGAGTGCCGCCGTCAGCAAAGTCGAGTTTTCCTTTTCTTTGAGAGTTGGCTCCCGGCAAAGCCCCTTTTTCATGACCGAACAATTCCGACTCAAGAAGTTCTTCAGGAATAGCCGCACAATTCAATACAATAAATGGCTTTTCTTTTCTTGGACTTAAACGATGGACGTTGAGTGCAACCGACTCCTTACCTGTTCCAGTTTCACCTGAAATAAGAATAGATGCACCAGTAGGAGCAACGATTCTGATCTGCTCCCGCAGGAGGCAGGCTGGTTCAGAATCACCGACCAACTCAAATCGTTCTTCTATAAGCCCTCGCAGAGATTCGTTCTCAATCTTCAGGCGGCTTAACCTTATGGCGTTATGAACGGTTACCAGGACCTTTTCCAGCGAAAGAGGTTTTTCTATAAAATCGTATGCACCTAGCCGCGTCGATTTTACCGCTGTCTCTATAGTTCCGTGCCCGGAAATCATTACTACCGGGATTTCGCTATACAGTTCCTTTATTTTTTCCAGAGTCTCAAGCCCGTCAAGTCGTGGCATCCAGATATCGAGCAGGACCAGATCAGGAATCTCTTTCTGCAGTAAAGCGAGAGCATCCTCTCCATCCAAAGCCAGACTCACCCGATATCCCTCATCTTCCAGGATACCCTTAAGAGAACTTCTGATGCTCTCTTCGTCATCAACTACCAGAACAGAATAGCTCATTCGATTACACTCCCACTAAACCGGTTTCAACTGCAAGAGCCTTCCAGGCAGGGAGGCTACGCTCTATCATCTTTATATCAACACAGTATGCAATTCTGAAAAATCCAGGTGCTCCGAATCCTGCACCGGGGACAATCAAAAGATTATGTTTCTGCGCAGCTCTGACAAATGCCACATCATCAGGAACGGGAGATTTCGGGAAAAGATAAAAAGCACCATCAGGCTTCACCATATGATAGCCGAGAGAGGTAAGAGTCCCATAGAGCAAATCACGTTTTTGACGGTACGATTCAACATCCACAGATTCATTCTGAAGCTTTGATACAAGCCTCTGCATAAGAGCAGGCGCATTAACAAAGCCAAGCGTTCTGTTACAAAATATCGCCCCTTCCATAAAAAGATCGACATGCGTCATCAAGGGATTTGCAGCAATATACCCGATTCTCTCCCCAGGAAGTGCCAGATCTTTGGAGTGTGATGTAACTATCAAGGAGTTCGTCACGTATCTGAATATATTGGGAACAGTGAGTCCATCATATGAGATCCTGGCATACGGCTCATCCGATATGAGATATATCTGCCTGCCAAGCTCTCGCTCCCGCCTCTCAATCATCTGACCCAACTCGGCCAGAGATTCAGCCGGGTAAATCACACCAGTCGGATTGTTCGGAGTATTAATGATTATCGCCCGGGTCTTCTCGCTAATTGCCATTTCAATCGCCGGTATGTCCAGCTGGAAAGTCGTCCTGTCAGTCCAGACTTCGTGCGGGACTCCTCCGTGATTATCGATATAAAACCTGTATTCAACAAAATGAGGAGTCAGTATTATGACCTCCTCTCCCGGATTCAGGATCGTTTTCAACACAACATTGAGCGCTCCGCTCGCACCGCATGTCATGACAATCTGGCCGGCAGATACTGGAAGTCCTGATGAAGAAGAGAGCATAGCAGCTACAGACGCTCTTGACTCCTCGTATCCCGCATTGCTCATATACCTGTGTATTCCGCGTTCAGGCGAGTTAGCGATTGCCCGCAGTTCTGTGTAGAATTTTTCAGGAGGGTCAACATCAGGGTTCCCGAGCGTGAAGTCGTATACATTGTCTGCACCGAACTTCTCTCTCAGTCGCCCCCCCTCTTCAAACATTCTACGAATCCAGGAAGACCCTTCTATACAAGACTGAATTTTAGTCGCAATCGCCATCATCTCCTCCAAATACGAATGAATATACTGATAAAGAGCAACAATGATCTTGATCTAAGCAAAAAAACCCGCAGCAGCGGGCAGTTTTAGATAAATATGAAGATCAGCCTAATGCTCCTGATGGATCTCACCTCTGGCAACAGAAGCAATATAAATATCTATCTCATGACGATAAGCACGTGAAAGAGTAGTGAAATAGACTCCATACAGATGTGCTCCATCCATGGTCCTTTCAGAACGGACAATCTCCCCTTCAGTTTCAACCTGCAGAGAACCGGGAATTTGAAACTGGCAGATGATAGTGCCTCCAATTTCAAGGAAATACTCTGTCTCGATCAATAATCCGGTCAGACTTATATTGTGAGATATGCAAAAAAACTCGACGAGATCCTTCTTGCTGGTCACTTTTACCCGTAAAGAGACCCGGCGACTTCTGACAAGTTGTACAGTAAGAAACTGACCGACGGTCTTTATCAACTGTAATGGCTTGACCGGTCTGGCTAAAAGGACATCAGCACCACAATCTTTAAGGCTGTCTATATCACTGCTATTATCATTGCAGACCAAAACAAGAGCGAATTTTGAAGAAGACGGCTTCATCCCAACAACTCTGCAGAAAGCATCGCCTGACATATCATCAAGAGAAATATCTACAAGAACAAGGTCAATAGTCTCGCTCCCCAAGATCTTCAAACCAGTGGATGCATTGCTGACATTAAGGATACTGAAATCAGATCTTCTAAGGAGTGCGCCGTTACGCTCGATAAAGGAGGGTGAAGAACTCATGATCAGAATCTTTTTCATGTCCACAATCTATCAAAAAAAGTTCAAAAGTCAATTTAATGGATACTATTAAAAAGTAATGATATTGACATCCATTCCTGACAGATGGTATGTATTGCATGAATTATCAGATCTTTCAGGAAGTTACAGGGGCTCAAGATGGAAATTCTTGCTATAGATATCGGTTTTGGTTTTACAAAAGCTTCTACTGGGACTAAATCCCTTGTTTTCAAATCTATTCTTGGTGATGCAAACGATATCCAGTTCAAGGGTGGCATTCTGGCTGACGGCACTCCTGATGATCACATCCAGATCGAAGTTGATGGCCAGTCATATTTTATCGGCGAGCTTGCCGAAAGGCAGAGTGAGGCAAGGTCATTTACCCTTGACCAGGCACAGTTTTTCAATACGTATCTGAAACCCCTTGCGCTGGCAGCAACAGCCCGCATGACAGGGTCATTCATGCCCATAGGACTGGTAACAGGACTCCCTATCGGCTTCTACCGCGAATATAAGGATGTTATCACCAGAATGCTTCTTGGAGATCATAAAGTCTTCCTGACTGCTGTTACTGGGAAACGTGAAGAGAAGACCATAAAGATCAATGAAGTAAAAGTCATCCCTCAGCCATTCGGCTCACTCTTTAACCTCATGTTGAACGACCTGGGTGAACTCGGTGACAAGCGATTTGTCCATGAAAAGATCGGCATCATCGATGTCGGTTTCAAGACCGCGGATTTTACTGTTTCCGACAGGATGCGGTATTCTGAAAGAGGGAGCCGGACAACCGAGACCGGCATAGCAAAAGCATTTGGTATGATAGCAGGTAAACTGCGCGAAAAGAGCAATGTGAATGTCGAACTTTACCGGTTATACGACGCTGTTGAAAAAGGAAGTATCAAGATTCGCGGAACTGAGTACGATCTGAAAGCGTCTACTGATATCGTTTTCGGACAGCTTGCCACATCGATAGCGAGTGAAGTCGAGCGCCTCTGGTCCGATGACTGGGACATCGATACCATCGTCCTTACCGGAGGTGGTGGTGCAGCCCTGGCAAAATATCTACAGCCTCTGATCAAAGGTCAGGTTGTCACGGTTGATCCTGCAAAGGACGCACGATTGTGCAATGTGAAAGGATACTGGAAGTACGGAAAACATCTCTGGTCGAGAGGGATCGAGACGCCTCCGCTTGTTCAGGAGAACTGATACCGACTAAAAAAAGGGGGGATTCAATTCCCCCTTTTTTGCGTCTATTTCCCCATATCATGCGGGACGATTACAGTTGTTGACCTCGTCCTCCTGTTTCCTGCCTGATCCGTGACGACCGCGGTTATCGTGTAGATCCTGCCATCCTTGTCATTCCCGTCACGCCACGCTTCCAGCTGTACGGTATCGCCGAATCTCAACCCCTGGATATTATACTTACCGTACTCGTCGGCAACGGAGATGGTCACGTCCTTGATGTCCGAGCCGAAGGAGGCAACATTCCCGGCAATGGTCACCGGAACCAGCTTCTTGTTCGGCGGCCAGAGCTGGTTCGGGCTGGCGCTGATGGTCACTTCAGGGGCTTTTGGCACATACAGGATCATAGCGGCAACCGTTATCCGGTTCCCTGCCAGATCCGCTGCTTCGGCCTTTAACCGGTTTTCTCCCTGCTGCAGTCCGGCAACGGATACCCGCCAGGAAGTAGCGGTCGGATACTCGACGGCTCCGACTGTCGCAGTAGCGCAGGTTACTGCCACAGCTGTCCCCTCTTCCCGTGTTCCGCTCACGGTCTGGCTTGAGGTGTTGGTCGGTGTGACCACCGGGTCGATGGTCAGGTTTGGCGGAGTCTTATCGAAAATGACATTCCGCTGGGCAGTGGTCTGTGTTCCCACCTCGTTGGTAGCGGTAACGGTTATCGGATAGAGCTTCTCGTCAGTGAAGCTGACGATCTGGGAGAAGATGCCGTCAACCACCGCCGGTGTCATGATGCTGCCGTCCATGGCTACGGTGACGCCGACGGCAGTGTAAGGATCGGAAACAGTGCCGCCGATCGTCACGCTGCCCTTGTTGGTACGAATATCCTGGGCAGGTTCGGTGATAGCCAGGGATGGTTTTTGATCGTCGAACAGCACGCTTCGCTTCTGGCTGCTGGAATTATTTGCCCGATCAGTGGCGATTACTTCGATGGTGTTGGTGCCGGGGACCAGCGTTACTCCGGCTGTGTAGGAAGTGCCGTTCATGGCGGCGGTCTGGGTGCTGCTGCCAAGTGTGACCTGCACGCTAGAAGTCTCATCGACTGTGCCGGTGACATCGGCCAGCGCGATTGCGGTTTTGCTGTTGTCCGCCGGGGAGGTGATGGTCAAGGCGGGAGCGGTCTGGTCGAGATTAATGGTTCGGGAGTCCGTGGCTGTATGGTCAAGAATGTCCGTCACCACGGTAGTCACGACATTGTCCCCGCTTAGCAAGAGCAGTGCATGACTGAAACTACCGTCGCTATTGAACGGTGCCTCGGAACCGTTGATCGTGACCGATTTCATGGCAACAACCCCTGTTGCAGAACCGGTTATGTTCAATGTCCGGTTATTGGTAACGGCTCCGCTTGACAGAGTGGAAACAAGCAGCACGGGAGGCGGCGCGATTTTCACGTTGAACGGAGCACCGGCGAGGGTCTTCGCCTGGGCCATGCCGGGGAGGGTTACCTGTAGAACCGCAAGGTAAGCACGCTCCTCCAGGGAAGCGGTCGGCACTGTGACAACGTCGGCAATCGTCCCCTGCCGCGGGAGGCTAATCGCCTTGGCGTATGTCTGCACTATCGCCTGGGTATCGGGATTTACTACAGTGACACTGAGGACGGCTCCCGGCAGATCCTCGTTGCCGCTGTGCGCCAGAGTGACGGCCATGGATTGGTCAATGCCGAGATAAACCGGATTCATTGCGGGAGTAACCGTACCCGTTACCCCGGCGGCGCCGGCTGAGGTCGGCAGGATGGTGAACGCAGCCTCAGCCGTGGCAAGAGCAACACCGCCACTCTCGACCACCAATCTGGCGGTGTAGGCTCCGGAGGGATAACCGGCGGTATTCCAGCGCCAGTTATTGCTGTACACCTTTCCCGTATCATGCAGGGGGAGGGTAACCTGCTCCGTGAAGAGCGCTTCCCCGCCGCTGTTGTGTATCATCATCCTGGCGGAGAGAGTGTCGCCGGTTGTGCCGCTGCTCAGACAGGTTGTCGTGGCTGTGATGGCAACCTGTTCGTTGGCATTGTAGGAAATTTTGTCCGTAACCGCTTTTGCGCTGACCTTGAGAGTCTGTTTGGCAGCGGAGAGATACACGACGGTCTTTGTCAACTGCTGCGACAGATCGCCGGAAAGAGTGAAGGCAAAAGTGGTGTCGGCGCTTATCTGCTGACTATACTGAAGCAGCTTTGTCTGCCCGGCCGTTATGGTTACCGGCTCGGGTTGCGCGGTTAGTGCAGAAGTAACAGTGACCGCAGCATCGGTTTTGCCGGAGTTGGTAAGAGTCAGAGTCAGGGCAAACGGATCGTTGCCGGCCGTGTCCGGAGCGGAAAGAGCAGCTGTCACCCTTGGGCCGGCAACTTCGTACTGGTCGGCAATTTGCGCCAGAGTAGATCCGTTCTGGGTAACCGTGCCCGTAAGGACGACGGTCCCTTCCGCACCTGCCGTAGTAGTAATACTGAACGGCCTGCTCCCTCCGGCCGGGAGGGTGAAGGCCGCGCTGTACAGCCCCTGCTCTGTACCTGCGGCCGGTTTACCCTTCAAGGTGAAGGTGAGATTCGCCGCCTCGACAGTGGCAGCATTCTTCACTTCACCGCTGATGATGACCGTCTCGCCCGGCTTGTAAATCCGCTTGTCAGTGGTGAAGCTGATCAGGGTGTTCCCCTGCGCCACGAAGAACGGATATTCGGCAGTGGCGATGGTCTGGCCGGTGCCGGAGGTGAGGGTTCCTTGAAGGAAATACTTGCCGGGTGTAGCGATGGCGCCGATTGCGCTATTCAGGTCGGATAACGCACCCTGCGCCAGGTTGACCGGAGCATCGGCCTGCCACACGATGTCACCGGGGTTGTTGCCGTAGGTGACGGTGACGTCGTGCAGAAGCGGTGTGATGTTGGTGTCGGTGGTGGAAAGGGTCGCCTCGATCTCGATCCAGCGCCCAGGAGGGCTGGTGATCGGCGAACCGCTGGCGGTGAGGTAGCCGCTCCAGGGGGCAGTGGCCAGAGCAGCGTCGGTTGCTGCCGTGCGGGTGCGGAACTTGATGGAGGCGCCGACCGGGGTGTCGGCACTGAAAACCAGCTTATCCCACTTGGTGCTCACCCCTCCGTCAGTTTTCAGTCTTAAAGTACCACTATTGACGTATTTCTTTTTCAAGACGGTGAAGTTGTTATACTTGCCGCTCGCACTGCCATTGGGGCCTATCCATATCTTGAATTCCGGTCGAACAGGAACGGTTTTGAACGATATCGGGAGCCCCAGTTCTACCCAGCCCGAGTTTTCATAATAATACGTCCTGATCAGCGGCCCTGTCCGGCTTATCCTGAATTTGCCCGAAGTCTGTGATGTAGACCTGTAAGTAAATCCCGTCCAGGCGCCAAATGCCTTGATATCCCGCGTATAATAGTACCCGCCGATACTTGTGTTAACGCATCGCTTGATGTATGCATAATTGTCAAAATCAACTCCTGCCGCCAATTCCATGCCATTGCAGCTGTACACCGGAGACGAAGTTGTTGCCGTAGCAGATAGATCACCCCAGTCGGCAATAATGTCGAAATCTCCGTCCACCAGAGATTTTTTGCCCGCCCAAACGTAATCGTCATAAACGCCGTTTGGTAGGTTGAAAAATAGCCCTCCGTTGTTCTCGGTAATTGAACCTTTCATCGGGGCAAGCCACCACCTGTCGCTGTTGATCACCCCATCGTCGAAGTTGTCATTGATCGGCAGCAGCCGTACCGAATCTACTGTTTCACTCGTGGTGACTATTCGGCCGGAATTGACCTTGAAGTTGTCGAAATTGGAACTTGCCGGAGTACCTTCTCCTCTCCAAATATTCAAGCTCACACCGACTTTTCCTTGGTACTCGGGAAAAGTTTGCCTTAATAGTTCAACCCATGCCGAATTAACCCAAGCATAACCGATGATAGTACTACCTGTCCTGGAAACGCGAAGTTTTCCTGAAGTCGCATAGCTGCCGATCCTGTTCCAGCCAACCCAACTGTTATTGATCAGGCTTCCGCTGTCGTAACCGTGAGTTTTTGAGTTCTTTGCAAAAAAGAAGAAGGTACTTCCTGAAAGAGTCAACTGGGCGCCTTCAGCACCCGAACTGTTATTTGCCTCAAAATCCACCTGGATATCGAAATCGCCATCGATTTGCCATTTGCTATCCAACGCAGATTCTACGACAGAACTATCAATAACAACCTGACTATTCTGCACTCTGACTGTCCCATAATTGTTCCATTTATTTGCGTCGAATGTTGCCCCGCTAAAATCATCATCCGGAATCAACCAGTCATTTACCCCGAAGGTATCCACTCCGTCCCGCACTCCCTGCTGGAAATCGAACTTACTGGTCCAGGTTTTCTGCTTCATGCTCCCGGCACTCGTTACCTGGAGGTGCAGATTCCCCCCCTGCAACGCTGGACCGCTGTTGGCGATGCTGCTCAAGCCCGTAATGCTTTCGGTGGCAAGGTAGTCCTGTTTGCCGGTCTGCACTGCGAGAGTACCTTTAACGCCGCTTATGGTGAGCGGTCTGGTCGTCATCTCTTCCGAGCCTGTTGCAAGGTTCTTGTAACTGACCAGCAGGCTGTAGCTGCCGCTCACTGCCCCATTGGGAATCGTCAAAGTCATGGGGAGAGAAGCGCCTGCCAAGACCGTTTCGTTGCCGCTCTTCTCCGCGATCGATGCCGCACTGGCGTCAAAGAGGCGCAAGATGTACTGAACCGGCGCATCCACGCCGCCGCTGTTGGCGATGACCTGGTTGATGGTCTCTCCGGCTGCATAGGTCGCCTGCAACGGGGCCACTGCCAACGCCGCTTCGAAGATCACCAGCTTGGCCCCTTTGGTAACAGCAGAGCCGCCCGGAAGCGCCACCGTGACGATGGCGTTATGCTCGCCCGAGGTCAAGCCGGCAGGAATCGTGAAGCCATAGAGGAGGGTGCTGCCGTTGACGTTGCCCACCGTCGGCGCCGGGGAGAGATTCCTGGTCTCGGCAAAGGCCGCATCGGGAACCGACACCGTTATTGCCAGTCCTGCATCGGGATTGAATCTGCCGCTGTTGGTCAGGCCTACTGTCAGCCCGGCGGTATTCCTTAGCCGGTGCGAGTTGCTGTCGAAATCCGCGGCGATGGCTAGAGTGTTGGGAAGCGACACCTCTGTAGCCGAACCCGCTCGGGACTCGTCGCTCTGGGTATAGGCAAGGGTGTAGACGCC
>VFJK01000163.1 GCA_009886125.1 Geobacter sp.
AAGTCACGACGTTCAGACCTGAAAAGCCCGCCAGCAGCGGAGCAGCCAAAATGGCCGCAAGCGGAATAAACAGGATAGTCCTGGCCCCGTCTGACCCTGCACAGGTGACAACCGCAGAGGAGATTCAGCCGCCGGCACCCCGTATCAAGAGCGAGATCCTTAACGAGAAGGACCGCAGCGGCGTAAAATCGGTGCCCACTGTCGGTCTTCGTCCGGGAGAACAGTGGCTTGCCCCGAAAGCTGAAAACCCCGTCTCAATGAATCTGATGCCAGAGTATGACACAGCCTGGCTCCTTAAGGCAGAGCCCGGGCTTACATGGCTCTGGCCGTCGGACGGCTACAACCCGCGAATAGCAAGCGTAAATATTGCCATCAAACACGATCCACGCAATACCCTTAAACTGTTCTTGAATGGAGCAGAGGTCGATCCACTCAGTTATGACGGGATACTCAAGCGTAACGACAATATCCTCTCTGTCAGCAACTGGCATGGTGTTCATATTTCTGATGGTGACAACCTTTTCGAGGCAGTCCAGTTTGATTCGTCCGACAAGGAGATAGCACGACTTAATCGAACCATCCATTACTCCACTCCACCGGTCAAAGGCGAGTTCATCCCGTCAAAATCACGTCTGATCGCTGACGGCAAGAACCGACCGGCTGTCGCTGTCCGTCTTACAGACAAGGACGGCTATCCAGCCCGTGAAGGGATCATCGGTGAATATACTCTCGATCCCCCTTTTGCTGGAGTTATACAGAGTGATGAGCCCGAAATTTCCACTGTGGGTTCGACATCAGCCAGCATGCTGAAGTACAAGATAGGTGCTGATGGTATTGCTCTTATCGAACTTCAGCCCACAACTAAAACCGATGAGGTCGTACTTCGACTCAATCTAATGAGCGGCTCGCAAGAGGTAAAGGCCCGCCTCACACCCGACTATCGCGACTGGATACTGGTCGGAATCGCCGAAGGCACAGCAGGATACAACACCCTCTCCGGACATATGGAAAACCTGAGTGCGTCCGGTACTCAGGAGGAGTTTTACGATAAGGAGCGGGTCGCTTTCTTTGCCAAAGGGACGGTAAAAGGCGAGTGGCTCCTTACCATGGCCTATGACAGCGCCAAGCAGCGTACCGGAGTTACCGACAACGCTCTCTTTCAGACGATAGACCCAAACTCTTACTATACCCTCTACGGTGACGGCACTTCACAGGGTTACGAAGCAGCCAGCCAGAGAAAACTCTACCTGAAGATCGAACGCGGCCAGTTTTACCTGCTGTTCGGTGATTTTGACACCGGACTCACTGTAACCGAGCTTTCCCGCTACAGCAGAAGAGTGAACGGTGTCAAGACCGAATACCGCTCGAAAAATTTCGAAATCAACGCCTTTGGTGCAGAGACTGCCCAGTCATATGTCAAGGAAGAGCTTCGCGGAGACGGCACTTCCGGGCTGTACCGGCTCTCCAGAACCGGGATTGTCATAAATTCGGAAAAGATCACCATCGAATCACGTGACCGCTTCCATAGCGAAACAGTTACCAGTACCCGCCCACTGAGCCGTTTCGTTGATTACAGCCTCGATTACGAAACCGGCGCCCTTTTCTTCAAGAGCCCGGTACCGAGTAAGGACGACCAGCTCAATCCTGTCTATATCGTTATTGAATATGAAATTGCAAATACCGGCAGTGATGCGCTGACGTATGGCGGCCGTGCCGGCACTAAACTGATGGACGGTAAACTGAATATGGGCGTAACCCACGTTCATGAAGGTCACGTGTCCGGTGAAAGTAATCTGTACGGCGGCGACCTGACCGCGCAGCTGGGTCCCGATACAAAATTCAGGGCCGAAGCCGCCGCCACCAATAATGACGGTACGCTTGGGAAGACTGGCGGGCTTGCGTATCTGACCGAGATCGTTCATGTAGACAAAACGAAGAGTGCAAAAGCCTATTTCCGTGAACAGGAAGATGGCTTTGGCCTTGGGCAGCAGAAGCAGAGCGAGACCGGTTCCCGCAAATTTGGTGCAGACGGGGCATACAAACTGACCGATAAAGTTACTGTTAGCTCCCAGGCATATCGGCAGTATACGCTGGCCACCGGTTCGACAAGAGACTTTATGGAACTGCTCGCTTCGTACAATGAAAAGGCGTACTCGTTACGGAGTGGAGCAAAGTACGCCAACGACACCCTCCCTGACGGAAGCAGCGCAACATCTGTACTCGGGACGGCAGGCGCGAGTTGGAGATTGCTGAACGAAAAACTTACCCTGCGCATCGATCACGACCAGGCCCTTTTCAGCAAGAACAACAACATTGACTTCCCGACCAAGACGGTCATTGGTACCGATTATCAGGTCACAAAGAATGTCGCCCTTTTCGCTCAGGAAGAGCTTACCTACGGAGCAACAGAAGACTCCAACAGTACCAGGGTCGGAGTCAAGTCCACTCCGTGGACTGGCGGTAGCCTCTCCTCTTCTGTCGTAAACGATATGAGAGAAAACAACGAACGGACATTTGCCAACGTCGGCCTTTCACAAAGGTGGCAGATAAACCCGAAATGGG
>VFJK01000095.1 GCA_009886125.1 Geobacter sp.
CCTCAATGTCAATAATAGCAGAGGGCATACTATGGATTTCGTCTAAAGCATCCAGTAATTGCCGAAGTCTGGGAATATCTAATAGTTCTTTGAGAGTGTATTCCATTGTTTCACCTCGAATGGGAAAACCGGCGCACCGGAAAAGCCTAATGCCGGTTAGTAGCTTGATTCAGCTAAAATAATTGTTGATGGTGGTATTTGTCAGGAGGAGATTCCCTGTATGCGTAATAGTGTTGACACTTGAGACACCTCCTGAAACAGTATCTTTACGCGTTAATATATTTTTATTCAATAAATTCCAATCATAAATACTGAAAATAACAGAAGAGTTCAAACGCCATAAATTCTAATGATGTGAAATTCTCTCATCAAATATGATGCTAAATTGATTCAGTGCAGACTTCCAGTCTCTGACCGCATCGTCCATTTGTTAGAGATGTTCCTTAAAGCCAGGTAGATCAGTTTGAACATGGCTTCGTCACTTGGGAAATGACCTCGATTCTTGGTGACCTTACGTAGAGACATGTTCAGGGATTCAATGGCATTGGTGGTGTAAATTGCTTTGCGAATATCTGTTGGATAGGAGACCAATGGGATGATCCGCTCCCAGTTATTCCGCCATGATTTAGCGATTGATGGGTGGCTGGCATCCCATTTGGTGGCAAAAGCGTCAAGGTTCCTTTCAGCCAGTTCCACGGTCGCTGCTTGATATATCGACTTGAGGTCATCAGCCACTTCTTTACGCTGTTTCCAAGAAACGTAGTTCAGGCTATGGCGCACCATATGAACAATACAGAGTTGAATCTGGGTTTTGGGAAAGATTGACTCTATCGCCTCTGGAAATCCCTTGAGGCCGTCAATGCAGGCGATAAAGATGTCTTTGACTCCACGGTTCTTCAGCTCGGTGACAACCTGAAACTAGAACTTTGCTCCTTCGTTTTCGGAAGTCCACATGCCGAGAACTTCCTTAATTCCATCTATGTTGACACCAATGGCGAGGTAAACTGCCTTGTTTATGACTCTGCTGTCGTGGCGCACTTTGATCCGGACAGCATCAAGATAGACGATAGGGTAGACCTCGTCCAGAGGGCGGTTTTGCCAGAGGATAACTTCTTCGCTGATAGCATCGGTGACTTGAGAAATCAGGGCGGGTGATACATCTATGCCGTAAATCTCGTGCAAATGTCCCTGAATGTCACGGGTAGTCATGCCACGGGCATACATTGAGATGATTTTGTCATCAAAGCCGGTGAAGCGGGTTTCGCCTTTGGGAAGGATGATCGGATCAAAAGTAGAATTACGGTCACGGGGTGTAGTTACTTCGAGGTTGCCAAATTCTCCTATAATAGTTTTTTTATAACCACCGTTGCGGGAGTTCCCAGTGTTCTTGCCTTGTGGAGCATGTTTCTCGTAACCAAGGTGCTCGGTCAGTTCGGCTTGCATTGCCCGCTCTAAAATCCTCTTGGTCATTTGTTTTAGAAGCCCGTTCTCGCCGATCAAGTCTTCGGGCTTCTTGTAGTCCTTCATTAAAATGTCAAGCAGTTCGTCTGTGGTAGCCATCGGTATGTCCCTCCTTGGGGTTGTTTTACCGAATTTCAGCATTTACACAAACGATTGTACACGTCCCTTTACGGCATTATTTCTGTACGTTACTGAACGATAAAAATGATCTGTCAAAAACAGATTGACAGGTTTGCCGGAGGTCTGTTATATAAAACGTTCAATTTGGGGCTGTAGCTCACCTGGGAGAGCGCTTGAATGGCATTCAAGAGGTAGTCAGTTCGATCCTGATCAGCTCCACCATAAAAAATCAAGGGGTTAGCGAATAGCTGATCCCTTTTTTCATATGAAATATGTCCCGTGTCTTGTTACTTTACTGCGTTTCTTGAATCGAACAAGATGCTTCCCAATTATTAACAATTAGTGCAATATTCATGTTTCAGAAATTGAGAATTATAATGCCAGTTTTCCTAAAGCCATTTTACCAAGGAGAATATGATGAGTGACCGGGAGCAGGATCTACAGGAGATCAGAAAAGCACTCAAGGAGATGATTGTCAGAGATCTTTCTCTTGAAGATATTGAACCTGAAGATATAAAGGATGATGAAATACTGTTCGGTGAAGGTCTGGGCCTGGATTCACTTGATGCTGTCGAGATCGTGGTTCTTCTTCAGAGGAACTTCGGGCTTGAGGTCAAAACTATGGATCAGGGGAGAGAGATCTTTTATTCAGTCGATACTATCGCCAACTTTGTTTATGAGAACAGAAAATAATTCCCCGGCTGTCGGCTGTTTCTTCTTTGTTTTTGCTCTCCCGTTTATTGTCTCATGTGTAACTGTAGCTGTTGCGACTAGAAATGGTCTTTCAGGCTCTTCACGGATTACATCTTACGACTCATATGAAATTGATTTCTAACCTCAAAATATTACCCTTCTGCAAAATAATGCTCTCAAAGATGTCTTTCCCAAGGACATTGTCTTTTGTCTGTTTTAGAGCAATGGAGTATATAGGTATATGGTAAAAGGTGATTTCCTTATAACTGGCCTTGGTTCTGTATCGGCTGCAGGAGAAAATCTTGAATCTGCTATGGCAAGTATCGGCGCAGGGGTAAGAAACTCAGCTTCAGTCTCTATTTTTGAAACCTCTCTTACCTATCCCGTTTTTGAATATCGAGGTCCTCTGGATTTCGGCAACCCGATGGATATCGGTCGAACTTTGGCTCTTCTCAATAAAGCCGTCAATGAGGCACTGATTGACTCTGGACTCAATGATACGAAAGGTATGCGGATTGGCATCTGCATCGGTACGACAGTTGCCAGTCAGCTGAACGACCTTGGGTTTTATCGGTCATATCGTGAAACCGGAACAGCTTCTTTAAGCCCTGTCGATCTTTTCCTGAAAGGTAACCCGGCGGAGTTCCTTTCCCATAAGCTTGGGACAAAAGGACCTTCGCTGACCGTTGTAAATGCCTGCTCATCAGGAACTGATGCAATTGGTGTGGCACTTTCATGGCTCAAATCCGATCTTTGCGACATTGCTATTGCCGGAGGTGCTGACGAGCTCAGTCAGATTCCTTATGCAGGGTTTTCCTCTTTAGGTATTCTGAATACCGGTCTTTGCAGGCCATTCGACAAGGAGCGGAAAGGTCTGAATCTTGGCGAAGGTGCCGGGATCATGGTCATAGAAAAGAGATCGTCAGCAGTATCAAGAGGTGTCATGCCAACACTTTTCCTTGCAGGGTATGGCCTTTCCAGTGACGCTTATCATCTTACTGCACCAAGCCCGGACGGAGTCGGGCTCAGCTCTTCAATCCATGAGGCTCTTGCAGAGGCCTGCATCACTCCTGAAGAGATCTCTTTTGTTAATGCTCACGGTACCGGGACACAAGACAATGATCTTGTGGAAGGAAAGGTGCTTGCAGAAATATTCGGTTCCGGAGTTACATTCCTTTCGACAAAAGGATATACAGGGCATACGCTGGGTGCCGCAGGCGGGTTGGAGGCTGTCTTCACATCTGTCGGCCTGCGAGAGGGCTGGATCCCTGCCAGTGCGGGTTTCTGTCTGCAGGATGATGCTATACTGATCTCTCCTGTTACCAAGAGGTCTGAAATTTCCGGAAGATACGCTCTCTCGACTTCGCTTGCTTTTGGCGGCAACAATACTGCTCTAGTCATTGGCTTAGAGGGTTAAGGATGAATATTCTTGGTATCGGGACAATTTTCTCACAGGGATACGGAATTGATTCCCTTCAGATCGCATTGGGAAATGATCCGAAGAAACCTGATGAGGTAGCTGCTCTTTATTCTAAAGACGGCAAACGAAAAGCTTTTATCGTCGATTTTGATTCAGTTACTGACAAGAGTGTGCTGAAGAAGATCCGTCGAGCAGACAAGTTGAGCAAGATGTCCGTTGTTGCTGCGTCTGCAGCCATTTCAGATAGCGGGATCCCTGATTTTCACGAAAAAAGGGTAGGTATAATACTATCTACCGCTTTCGGTGCTCATGTCACGACATTCGAATTTCTTGACGGGATAATCGACTATGGCGAGGGGAATGTATCACCAACTTCGTTTTCAAACTCAGTTCATAACGCTGCCGCCTCTTATATTTCAACGTCGCTGAGTCTTAAGGGGCCGACCCTCACCGTCACCCGCTTTCGATTCTCTTTCCAGTCTGCATTGGAGCTTGGGAAGAGCTGGCTGGAACAGGGGAGATGCGATTATCTCCTTCTAGGTGCAGTTGACCAGTACGGCGATGTTCTTGGATTTGTTTCTGATAATAAACTGAATCCTTTACTCGATGGGGAAATAGCACCATTCAGCTTTGGACATGGAGGGCATATTCCGGGGGAGTGTTCGGTATTCTTCCTCCTTGGAAGAGAACAGACTCCTACAGCCTACTGTTCAGTTGACAGTGTCTCCATGTTTGATGATCCCCACGCTGCTGATACGGTCGATTTGAACGTAATATCGGCCGACGGAATGCTGACGGATGAATCGCACTATCTTCAGCAGTTGTCTCCGGAGATCCCGGTTGCTGCATACTCACCTCTGTTTGGAAGTATTATGTCCGGTGGAGCGATGAATATTGCAGTAGCCGCGTTGAGCATCAAAAATCAGTGTGTCTATGCTTCCCCTGGAAAATCATCTCTGCATGAACTCAAAATAGTAGAAGCCTCTGCCTCTTCAGAAGTCTCGACTATCCGCTGTATTGATATGAATTGTCGTGGAGAGTATGCAAAAGTGTATCTCGGAAGGCTCTTGTAATATTGCTTGACCCCAAGGTTCATCCCGGAAGAGATTCAATCTCTGGACCGCATTTATAAAAGGTGTTTTGCGTGTCAGCTCGTACTGCTCTCATATATTCACATAAATTCGACAATTTTTCGTATGGAGAGTCGCATCCTTTCAAGGCGCAAAGGTTTCGGCTTGCTTATGAGCTTATCAAGGCTTACTCCCTGGATACCCTGGAAAACAGCATCATATCAGAAGCTGACAATATACCTGAAGAGCATATCCTCTCTTTTCACGACAGCAAATACATTGACAGGATTAAAGAGTTCAGCAGTTCGCCTGTCCCGAGAGCTGATTTCCTCTACGGACTTGGAGATGCTGAAAACCCGGTATTCCCAGGATTTTACGACTGGGCCTGTCTTGGGACGGCCGGTACGTTAGAAGCGACGAGGCTTGTTTCAGAGGAGGGGTACTCAGCTGCATTCAATCTTGCCGGTGGGTATCATCATGCTCACAGGTCCAAAGCTTCAGGTTTTTCCTATCTTAATGATGCGGTCATCGCAATTAATTCACTCCTTTCAAAAGGAAAAAGAGTCGTCTATCTCGATATTGATGCGCATCATGGTGACGGTGTTCAGGAGGCATATTACGATACTGATCAGGTTCTTGTCATCTCGCTGCACGAGAGCGGGATATATTTTTTCCCCGGTACAGGCTTCGAGAACGAGCTCGGCACCGGTAAAGGCTTTGGTTATACGGTAAACCTGCCACTTATTGCCAATACTGATGATCCCATATATATGAAGGCCTTCGATGAGGTAGTATATCCTCTGATTGCGGCGTATGATCCTGACATTATCTTCACTCAACTGGGAGCGGATACATTCCGAACTGACCCTTTGTCGCGTCTCGAAATAACCACACATAGTTATTCCTACATCCTGAGGAAGTTAAAGGCACTTCGTATCCCCTGGGTGGGAGTTGGAGGCGGTGGATATGACTTGATGAACACTGCGAGAGCCTGGACTATTGCCTGGAGTATAATGAACGGGGTCAAGCTCCCGTTAAAACTTCCGGAACCTTTTAAAAAGTCCATAGCCGCCATGGGATATCCGAATACAATGCTCTTTGATGCGATGCACTGGGCGGATGAAGAGGACCGAAATCTCGCTCTTGATGCAGTCGAGAAATCGATTGCGATCATACGTAAAGAGGTATTCCCTTTGATTGTCGGGTCAAATCACTATTGACCTTTTTCTTGATAAAAGCGTATAAATCAACACTCGCAATTAATTGATTCAGACCAGGTGGCAGATTGGAATCTATCCAAAATACCAAACCTCCCGAGATACCGGGTATCTCATACATTCACCCATCACCCGGTTTCTTCCTTGAGGCTCGTGACGGCAAAGTGAGAATATCATTAGGGGATTTTCCGATTCCCCTGCTCAAGAAGGATGTATCTTCCTGTGAGCCTTCATATGATTCCATCGGACGAGGTATATACCAATTCCTTCGAATACATCCTGAAGGCTCTTATGCAATGCGATATGCAGCAATATTAAGAGATGGATATCCTCATCTGCTTGCAGAGCTGGCTACACATCTTCTTATGCTCGATCAGAAGGATGTTGATCTTCCCTATCTTGATAGAAAAATTACCTATCTGAAGATATTTGCTCTTCTGGAGCCGGATAATCACCATTTAACATTTGAAATCGGGTCCGTGTTCTTTGAAAAAGCTCTTACTCTTGCGGCTCTTTCAAATACGACGCTTCACATGTTCTCTGCTGAGAAATATCTCCGAAAATCACTGCAGCTTAAACCCGATGATCTCAAAACAATCAATTTACTGGGAGAGATCTGTTATCTTCTTGGTAAATATACTGATGCATCTGACCTCTGGAGGGGTATAGTTGATAGTTTATCCATTGACGCTGCCGGGAAGATCAGAGTCAGACTGGATCAGATAGCTCAAGGGAATTGTCCGCAGGTTCCGGCAGTAGATTATCTTCAGGCGGTAGGAGTCGCTCTTGAAGCTTTTGGGATGTCTGATTTCGAAGAAGCCGCAGCAATAATCCTTGATGTAATCGATGTTGTTTCCTGCTTTGAAGAGTTCCCGCTTGCAGAGATCAACTATGTTCTCGGGCTCTGTTATTTAAAGCTGGACATGCCTAAATATGCAGAGCAGTACTTTAAACAGGCTATCCTGCTGCACCCTGGCTATGAAGAAGCTGAACAGCAACTTGAAACGATGGGAGTAATATTATGACCGGTTACTCTTCTGCTGACTGGATATTTATTGCAGTGGTGATGGTTGTAATAATAGTCTGTATTGCGCTCAGCTATTTCACACGTCGTTGAGCCTTTTCAAAATAAAGATGGAAGTATTAAATGATCGATGTTGAAGAGAACGAAGTAAAACGACCTTTCGGGTTGACACTGCTGACAGGGCTTTATCTGTTTTTCTTTTTACTTTCCCTGTCAACATACGGAAACCCTTTTCCCTTTATGGGGAAGATCTATCAGGATTCACCGGCAAAGATTCTGGTTTTTTTCGACTCCCTTTTCTGCGTCTACCTGTTTATCGGCATCTGTAAGCGTCAGCTTCTGACCTGGTATCTACTGCTCTTCTATAATTTGTTCGAGATCATTAACACAATTATCAACCTTTTCCTGATCACTCCACAAGACATTGAGAAAATAATCGGGCACCAGGTTGATAACCAGGGTCTTATAATAAATAATATTGCTGCTTCACTTGCTATTCTTCTTCTGACCCAATTTATTTATAGAAACAGGCGTTATTTTAGTAATCGAAGCTTATTTCTTTTCTGACAGGGAGCTACTGTGGGGTTTTTGCCAGAATATATTAAAATCAGCGGTGAAGGCGGTATTGTAGAAAAAATCAAGCACGGTCTTACGTACCGTTTTTTCAGTGAGAATAATGATGATTGCGCGATCAATCTTCATGATACCAGGGGTGTTGGAATCAGAATTGAAAAACTAAATAAATACTTTGAGGAGAAACACGTATTAAAGGACATCGATCTTGAGATTTTCCCCGGCGAGACTTTTTCTATTATTGGCCCTTCCGGGACTGGAAAAAGCGTCCTGCTGAAGCATATTGTAAAACTCGAATCACCTGACAGTGGTGAGGTTTACATTGATAATCACCCTATTTTCAGCTCTTCAGAACAGAATCCGCCTGACTACAGGTATAGTATGGTCTTTCAGTCTTCTGCTCTTTTCAATTCGCTTACAGTCGGTGAGAATGTCGGCCTATGGCTCAGGGAGAAGCGAATCTGCAAGGAGCCGGTGATCCGTCAGATAATCAGTGAAAAGCTTTCACTTGTCGGTCTTGAAGGGCAGGAGTCACTCAGGACCGCAGAGCTTTCAGGGGGTATGAAAAAACGTGTTGCCATCGCACGCTCACTTGCCATGAATCCTGACCTGATACTCTATGACGAGCCGACAGCTGAACTTGATCCTATTAATACTGATGAACTTGCAAACACTATTTTGAAGCTTAAAGAGAATACAAGTAATACAACGGTCATAGTCACACACGATCTTAACTTTGCTTTGTACATCTCTGACAGGATAGCCATGATATCCGGCGGAAGAATTGTAGATATCGGAACGCCGGCAGAAATCAAAGTAAGTGAAAACCCGGTTGTTAAAGCATTTATAAATACTACTACCAAGGGAATCAAATAGGTCTTTTCCTTAGCTGTACCTGATTCCGGGCAGAAGACCATACCTTTCTTATGGGCAAAATTCTTATCATAGATGATGATCTGGCTTTTACCAATCTCCTTGATTCATACATCAAGGAGATATGTCCTCTGTTAAAAGTGGAGATCTGCAATAATCCGCTGACAGCTCTTGCATTGATTAAGAAAGGCGATAATGATCTTGTCATCATCGATCTTGAGATGCCGGCACTCGATGGTATGAAAGTTTACCGGTTTTCACTGGAAGCCGGCGTTGATAAAAAGAGAGTCGTAATCCTTTCTGCGAGGGAACCGGAATATCTCAGGGAATTTTTTCCTATGGGGAGCTGTCTTGCGGTTCTTAACAAATTCGAAGCACGGCAGAAAGAGGTTTTAGGCATGATTCTGAAGTCTCTACAGAGCAAGCTGTGCATTTGATTTTAAAAGGAATTTTTCGTGGCCGGCAAGAAAGTCATCCTTAATGTCTATAACCAGAATCATCTTAGAAGCGATTGGCATGTCGATCTGGCTGGAGTCGCTTTTAATCATTTAGTGAGCGACCTTACGGCGGAATTAGCCGGCTTTGGCGTTGAGTTCACCTGTCAGACCAATACTGCTGTCACTATAGATGTAAACAGTTATTCCGATTTACTGAATGCACTTCGTGTGACTTCACCGCAAGACGGAGTTACCAGCAGATGTGTAGGGCATATTATAGGGAAGAGTCAGAAGCTTGATGTTTTCGAGGATATCAGAAGAGCTGTGAACAGGGTGGCGTTTGCTCCGGAAACCATACCTCCTGATGATAATAACAGGAAGGTCTGTCATAACTGCGGATGTGGCTGCTGATTCAGAGGTATATGATTTCTGCTGAGACTTTGCCCCCTTTAATTGTTATTAATGCACCGCTTTGAATATCGCTTCCCGCCATAAGTGTCCCAGGATTTACGAAAAGAATCCCTTCGACTTTTGAGACCAATGGTTTATGGGTGTGGCCGAATAGGACTATATCAGCTTTTAATTGACGTGCTCTGGATAACAATTGGTCAAGACCGGCTTTGACTCTGCAGAGATCCCCATGAGTGATATAAAAAATCCTGCCACCCAGATCAACTGTTATCTCCCGTGGTTCAACTGCTCCGGTGTCACAATTTCCGGGTACTTTAATTATTGGCATATCAAGTAATATTTCAAGCTCATTTGCATCTCTGATCTCATCACCGAGATGGATGACCATCTCAATATCACCAGAATGCATACATTTAAGAGGAGCCAGGTAGTTCCCGTGGGTATCTGACACGACAAGGATTTTCATTAATACAGCATATATCTCAATCGATACATCGTCAATGACTCAAAGATTCAAATATCCTTACGAATAATTTCGAATTAAGTTAATTTAAAGGATAAATATATGAAAAACAGATGGATATGGATGATATCTGGCTTAATGCTTTTTTTTATTCTTGCTGCGATGACCGCTCTTTTAGCCATCAACTCAGTTTTCGGTGAGAACAGGGAACTCAACGTTAGCAGCGGGGTAGGGGTCGTTGAGGTGAAAGGGATCATATTGGATCCTCAGGAGACAGTAAAGCAGCTCAACGATTTCGCTAAAGATGAGAAGGTGAAATCAGTTGTCCTCCGGATTGATTCTCCTGGCGGAGTTGTCGGACCATCGCAAGAGATCTGGTCTGCAGTAAAAAAACTCAATAAAAAGAAGAAGGTCATTGCCTCAATGGGGAGTGTTGCTGCCTCCGGAGGTTATTATATAGCTGTGCCGGCCTCACTCATTTATGCCAATCCAGGAACTATAACCGGTAGTATCGGTGTACTGATGAAATTCTCGAATCTGGAAGGGTTGATGGAAAAGGTGGGGATGAAATCATTTACCTTGAAGACAGGTAAATACAAGGACGTTGGTTCCACTGCTCGCAAGATGACTGAGGATGAGAAATCCATGCTCTTATCTGTCATAGAGAGCACTCATAAGCAGTTTGTGAAGGCAGTCGCCGAGGGGAGAAACTTGCCAGAGTCTAAAGTCCTGGAGCTGGCTGACGGCAGAATCTTTTCCGGAGAGCAGGCTATGGGATACAAGCTGGTCGACCGGCTAGGAACCATGCAGGATGCAATTGAAGAAGCAGGCAGACTTGCTGGAATCTCCGGTGAGCCGCACATAATAAAGCCACAAAAGAAAAAACATTATCTGCTCGATATGCTGGTAGAGGAGAGTGCAGGCAGATTTGGGAGCTTGATACGGAAGGACAAGGGCTTTTCGCTCAGTTATGAGCTCGAAGGTGTTGAAGAGTAAAAAATATTTAAGAGCTTGTCCGTAAATAACGTTATGAGATATCGCGCCCGGATTTATGGCAGATTTGACCGGGACGATCGAGCAAAACCGCAGACGTAGCACGGCTACGGCGAGGATTTTGTGATTGAGGCATGGGCAAAGATGACGTGAAGGCGGGATGCGAGATTATAATGCATATTTACGGATAAGTTCTAAGACAAGAAATGCTTGAACGCTGAAATCAGTCAGTTTTCCCGGTTATGCTGAGTATCGATTTTTCCACTCCGTCCATCAGGAAATCGATCTCATCACTCGATATAGACAAGGGCGGGAATATAACGATCACATTTCCGAGCGGTCTCAGAAAGATCCCGTGTTTTCGGGCTTCTCTACATACTGCGATTCCTGTCCTTTCAGCCCAGTCGAACGCCTCACGGGTTTCCCGGTTTTTCACAAGTTCAATCCCGGCAATCATCCCAAGTTGTCTGATATTCCCGACATGAGGAAGTTCAAGTAGAGATTCAAGTCTTGACTGTAGCTGACTGATTTTTGGTTTAAGTCTGTTCAGGAGGTCATCTGCTTCAAAAAGTTCCAGACTTGCAAGGGCAGATGCACAGGCAATCGGATTGCCCGTGAAAGTATGACCGTGGAAAAAAGTCTTAAGTTCGGTATAGTCACCTAAAAAAGCGTCATATATTTTCTGCGTGGTAAGCGTCGCCGCAAGAGGAAGATACCCTGCTGTTATCCCCTTGGAGAGAGCCATGATATCCGGTGTTACAGACTCCTTTTCACATGCGAACATGTACCCTGTTCTGCCAAAACCAACTGCAACCTCATCCGCGATCATCAATATATCGAACTTGTTGCAAAGTTCCCTGACTTTGCTGACAAACCCTTCAGGTTGGACAATCATCCCTCCAGCGCCTTGTAAATGGGGCTCTATGACAAGGGCTGCCGTCTCACATGCATGCTGTTCCATCAGGATTTCAAGTTGATCCAGGCACTCTTTATTACATCGTCCGCTGTTTTGTTCAGTGCTGAGTTCACATCGGTAACAGTATGTTGAGGGTGCCTGAACAGTCGGGAAGAGGAGCGGGCGAAAGACCTCATGGAAGATATCGATTCCTCCAACGCTTACTGCACCGATGGTGTCGCCGTGATAGGCGTTTTTGAATGAAATGAATTTTGTTTTTTCAGGTTTTCCAATGTGCCGCCAGTATTGGAATGCCATCTTTATACCGATCTCGACTGCAGTAGAGCCGTTATCTGAATAAAAAACCTTTTCAAGGCCTATCGGAGTGATCTCAATCAGTTTTTTTGCGAGAAGAGCCGATTTCTCGCTGGCCAACCCAAGCAGAGTAGAGTGCTCAAGTCTGTCAACCTGTGACTTGATAGCAGAGTTGATGTAAGGGTGGCAGTGACCGTGGACGTTTGTCCAGACCGAGCCTACGCCGTCAAGATAGCGGTTCCCGTCGTTGTCAATAAGCCAGCTCCCTTCGCCTCTGGTTATAACAACAGGAGCTTCTTCCTCCCACTCTTTCATCTGGGTAAAGGGGTGCCAGACATACTTCCTGTCGTATTCCTGAAGAGTCTTTGTGTCAGAGTCACTCAATGCCGATCTCCCTTAAGAGGATCCTTGTAGTGGGTTCTTTCATCAGCCAATCAGCCAGTTGCTCAACAACTGTTTTTTCATCAGTCTCGGTGATGGATGGAAGCCTGGCAAGAAGAGGCACTCCTGAAAGTGAATCGATCAGATGCGGGGCTGTTGAAGAAGCAAGGTCAGGATTGAGGGGGTAATTGTTAATAATTGTCCCCTTTACGTTACATCCCAGCCCCCTGGCAGCAAAACAGGTGAGCAGGGTGTGGTTCACAGTGCCCAGATCGGGCCTGGCAACTACAATGAGTGGCAGTGCAAGTTGTACAACGAGATCTGATACAAGCAGTCCGCCAGCCAGTGGGACCATCAAACCTCCTGCTCCTTCTACAATTATGAAATCGTGCTTTTCGGACAACCTGTGATAAGCGGCAATAATCCTCGAAAACTCAATCTTCGAATGGTCCAGTTCAGCGGCAGCTGAAGGAGCAATCGGCTCTTTGAAGAGATAAGGTGCAACCTCTGAAGACACTGTAATCCCGGCACTCCACGCAAGGAGCTCGGCATCTGCAGAAAAAAGACGGCCTTCAAGATGTCTGCATCCGGTGGTAACCGGTTTCATTACGCCAACGTTAACCCCCTTGTTCAGAAGAAGTCTCGCAAGAACTGATGCAACAATCGTTTTGCCGACTCCTGTATCTGTCCCGGTGATAAAAATGCCTTTTGCTTTCATGTCCATAGCAACTGCACCTGGATTCATGCTCCTGTTGTTACTCACAGCATCCCTCCGTCTGAAGTTCCAGGTCACGGAGCATCCTCCAGTCATCGTCTGTGCTACGTCCGGTAGTGGTCAGGTAATTGCCGATCATGGTCCCGCTTGCTCCTGCAAAAAACATCCAGGACTGAAGGTCGCGGAGGTTTTTCTCACGTCCACCACAAATGGTAATCATCTTGTCCGGCAGGATGAGTCGGTAAAGTGCGATTGTTACCAGACATTCCTGAGTGGATATATTGTCTGCATCAGCTAACCTGGTCCCTTCTATCGGGTTGAGGAAGTTCATGGGGACAGAGTCTACATCCAGTTCCTTCAGGGTCATAGCCATCTCTACCCGCTGCGCAGCACTCTCTCCAAGGCCGAATATCCCCCCGCTGCATACGGACATCCCGGCTCTCTTTGCAGCCCTGACAGTTGCTACATCCTCTTCATAATCGTGAGTCGTGCAGATGTTCGTGAAGAAGCTTCGGGAAGTTTCAAGGTTATGATGGTAGGTTACAGAACCTGCCTCTTTAAGAATCCCGGCGGATTCATCATCAAGAAGTCCAAGAGAGCACGAAGGTGAAATACCTGTTTCGCTCCTGATCCTCCTGAGCGACCGGCATATACGGTCAAGTTCTTCTCCGGGCTTGATTGTTGTCCCGCTTGTAACGATACCGTAACAGATTGATCCGTTTTTCTCGGCAGCATGTGCTCCGGCTACCAGGCTCTCTTCATCGACAAGAGGATAGACGGGAACGTCTGTAGTGTGATGTGCTGACTGAGCACAAAAAGCGCAGTTCTCGCTGCAGCGTCCTGATTTTGCATTGATTATGGAACAGAGAGATACCTTGTTCCCTACAAAATATTCCTTAACTCTGCTCGCTGCAAGAAACAGGGCAAATCGGTCGGTCCCAGCGGCTGAAGAGAGACTGATTGCCTCTTCTTCAGTCAGTTCCCCGCCGTTTATAATACGGACGGCTATATTTGATATCAGTTCTTTCATTTGATCCTCCAGATTCCAAGTATCACGACTCTCAAAGTCTTGTCAACTTGTTTACTCAGCTTGGTTGACAATGATGCAGGCTTCATTGCCAAGCTCAAACCTGTTGCGTCAACGGTTTTTGCTGTGTTATTAATAAGTGATTTTACTCATTTCGGGAGCATAAGATGTCTCAGGAAAAAGTTCTCCCATTTATTGAACATCTCGTTGAATTGAGAAAAAGACTTATCATAATCTTTGTCGCTCTCATCATCGGAATGGGGGTCGCATGGAACTATTCCTCTGAACTTCTTTCTTTCATTGAAAAACCCTTGAAGGGCAAGACGTATCTGACTCAAATCAAAAAAAACGTTTATGCAGAGGTTAAGAAGGTGGCACCATCTCTTTACAGTCGCTACAGGCTTGAAAAGGAGATGGAGGAAACGACGAGAGACAGGAAGCTGAACTATAGTGCTCCTCTCGAACCATTTTTTGTCCAGTGCAAAATCTCACTAATTGCCGGTTTAATATTGGTTCTTCCTATTGTCTTCCACCAAATCTGGGTCTTTATATCTCCCGGGCTTACTTCTAAAGAAAGAAGAATGGTAGTCCCTTTTGTTACAGCAGGAACCTTGACTTTTTGTATGGGGGCCATGTTTTTTCTTATAATAATCTGGCCTGTAATTATTAACTTTTCTCTTTCTTATGAGCTGGAAGGGTTACAGAGCTGGTTCAACCTTTCTTCTTACGTAAATTTCTGTCTTCGATTGATACTGGTATTCGGGCTTATCTTTGAACTACCCGTTGTTGCTCTTCTCCTTTCAAGGGTTGGTCTGATAAATTATTCCCTTCTTGCCAGAAACAGGAAATTTGCATTGCTGGCAAGTTCTATCATTGCAGCTTTCCATGCTGACCTGATCACGATGTTCGTTGTGATGCTTCCTCTCTATCTCATGTATGAAATAAGTGTCTGGGTTGCATTCTTCTTCGGGAAAAAGAGACCTGTGCGTGAAAACCCTGCAGCAGGAGCACTGGTTTGATTCTCCTCAGGTCTGTCGATGAGATCTCAGTGCCCTTACGCAACCCGGTTGTGACTATCGGCAATTTTGACGGTGTCCATCTTGGTCACAGGGAGATATTCAAAAAGCTTAAATCCACTGCGAAGCTGATTGGCGGGATGTCAGTCGTTGTTACTTTTCATCCACATCCCCTTCACATTATCGATCCTTCCAGGCAACTGACACTAATCAATACAGTTGAAGAAAAGATAACTCTTATCGAAGCTTCAGGGGTAGATTGCTTGATCGTCATTCCGTTTACATTGGAGTTTGCATCAATCACTGCCGAAGATTTTGTTGAGACTATACTTGTAAACAGAATCGGTATGAAGAAGGTAATAATCGGGTATGACTATGCATTTGGAAGAGGTCGGGCAGGAAACGTAGGAATGCTTGAGGCTTTGGGGAAGAAGCTGTTGTTCGATGTTGAGACGTTGGATCCGATTATTTCAGGGGACACTGTCTACAGCAGCTCACTTATCAGGAGAATGATACGTGGAGGGGAAGTTTCAGAAGTCGTCCGTTTTCTTGGCCGTCATTTCTCACTTGCAGGCAGAGTCGTTCACGGTGCGCATCGCGGGAAAATACTCGGTTTTCCCACAGCAAACATACTTACTGACAAGAATCTGATTCCTGCTGATGGGGTTTATGCTGTTAAGGTAAAAATTGATGAAAAACTTTTTGATGCTGCCTGTAATATCGGCAGTAATCCGACTTTTGGCACTGCTCCTGTCTCTATAGAGGTCTTTGTATTAGATTTTGATATGGAGCTGTATGATTCAGAGATAAGGGTATATTTCATTGAGCGTATTCGTGAAGAGAGACGGTTTGATTCAGTAGAAGCTTTGAAAGATGCGATTGCAAATGATGTTGCAAGGTGCCGCTCAATTCTTGATTCGACTCCCCTGCTCATTTACACGGAATATCTGGAGGGTATGTGACGTCAACCGGCAGAGTGGATATTAAATTTCTTATAGGTATGGGGATAAGTTTCTTTTTTCTTGTCCTTCTTTTTAGAAAAATTGATGTCAATCAGCTCATAACGGTTCTTAAAACTCTTGACTACCGATATCTTGCAGCGGCTGTCATCATATCCCTGGTAAGCATATCTTCAAGAGCTGTCCGATGGCACTATCTGATACTGCCTCAGAAAAGGGCCAGACCACGCAATCTTCTTGCGGCGACTATTATCTGCTATATGGCCAACAACCTGCTGCCTGCAAGACTGGGTGAATTTGCAAGAGCGATTGTCCTTGCCGAGAAAGAAAATCTTGCTGCGAGCAGTGTATTTGCTTCTCTGGTTATAGACAGGCTTTTCGACGGGTTTTCGGTCCTTGTTATACTCGTCTTCACATTTTTTACCGTTCAACTGCCTCCTGGCATGGAAAAACTTCAGCAGGGACTTGTGACTGGCGGATATGTCACCTTGACAATATACTTGGCAGTAATAGTTTTTCTTGTTTTCCTTAAACACTCTACATTGAGGACAATCCATATTGTCGGCATTATTCTCAAGCCTTTTCCGAAAGTCGTTTCCGAGAAGGCCATTACCCTGCTCGGATCATTTATATCGGGTATTCAAATGCCATCAAAACCAGGTGATTATCTGGCTATTCTTTTATCCTGCATATTCATCTGGGGTACAGCAGCTTTGCCAATTGATCTTATTTTAATGGCATTCGATATTCATCTTCCTTTTACCGCTTCGCTCTTTATTCTGGTATTTCTGGTTTTTGCTGTTATGGTTCCGGCTTCGCCAGGTTTTATAGGTACATATCATGCCGCATGCATGTATGGCCTTATGGCATTTGCAGTACCGAAGGAACAGGCACTTAGCGTTGCTATCGTTGTTCATGCAGTAGCGTTTTTCCCCATTATATTTTTTGGTTTCTATTTTCTCTGGAGAGAAAAAATCTCGTTTTCCTCATTGAAATCTCTAGGTAACAACAAGGAGTAATCTGTGCTTCGACGAGCATTGAGACGACTGGATCTGTTCGCTGTTCTGTCATTTATCATCCCGATATTTATATACCTAATGACTCTTGCACCTTCCGTAACTTTTTTTGATAGCGGAGAGTTCATTACTGCAATATCGTGCCTGGGCTCATCACACTCACCGGGGTATCCGTTCTTTATCAACTACGGTAAACCTTTCACTTGGCTTCCATTTGGCAGTATTGCGTATCGAGTGAATTTTGCTACAGCAATTTCCGGAGCCCTCGCCTGTTATGGGGCGTATCTGCTTACTACCCATATTCTCAAGGATGTAAGCCCGGAAACAGGCTCCGTCACTGCTGCTTACTGTTCACGCATAGCTGCTCTTGCCGCTGCGCTTACATTTGCATGTACTCCAAGGCTCTGGCTTCAGTCAAACCACGATAAGCCATATCCCCTGGTTGCTTTTATAGTCGCTATTGTTCTTTATCTTATTCTTCGCTGGAGAGATTCATACAGGTCTGGTGAAGAGCGATCTTCATATATTTATATGGCTGCCTTTCTCTCAGGTCTTGGTACGGGAGCACATCATACAATAATCCTGATGATACCGGCATATGCTCTGCTGATTCTTTCAATGAACTGGAGAATTATACTAAGGGTCAGAGATTTAATTATTGCACTTATGTTCGGGTTGCTTGGTTTTGCGATAAATCTTCATCTGCCGATCAGAGCTGCAAAATATCCTCTTTTAAATTGGGGTGATCCCCAGACGAAGGAGCAGTTTCTTTGGCATTTTCTGCGCAAGGGGTATCCGACTGAAAAGATCGAGCGTGGGTGGTCACTTTTGTGGAACCAGCTGAATGCCTTCAATGTACCCTATGAATTTACCAGAGCAGGTTTGATGCTGATGGTTCTGGGTATGCTCGTATACTGTGTCAAAAGAAGAGTGGAGGTGGCGGCATATCTGACAACACTTGCCACATTTCTTTTGATAATTGTCGGTTATTTCAATACTCCTTTTGAAACTATTTTTCTGACCGAAGAGTTTTTTACTCCCCTCTATCTCTTCTCAGCTGTTTTTATTGGTATGGGGATCTATTTTCTTTCTGTCAGGTGGGCTGACTGGATATCTGCCAAGAAGATTTCTCTCCTCTATTCGAGAATTTTTTCAAGTATCCTCATTTTCATGCTTCCGGCAACTGTATGCGCACTTAATTATGTGAAAAATGATCAACATCTTAATTATGTAGCCTATGATTATGCTTCTAACGTTCTGCGTTCTTCCCAGCAGGGTGCAGTGCTTTATACTTGGGGTGATAGCGGAGCATTCCCGTTATGGTATATTCAAGGAGTTGAGAAGATGCGTCCAGACCTTGATATCGTCCATACACCACACCTGGTTTTCGACTGGTATCTGGACGCATTTCCAAGACTGTTCAAGTACAGTATGTTGAGACGAATCCCTCTGGATTCGCAATCTCCTGAGAATGTCCTCCTTCTTGCAGCAGCAGAACAGTATCCTCTGAGACCTATCTTGATAGACTACTCTACAAGATTTTCTGTTCCTTTCGGCGGATATAAATTTAACCAGAGAGGGATCACCTATCAGCTTTATCAAGATGCATCCCCGACAGCCAGTACGCCGGATCTTACTGTCTGGACACTCTATGCAACCAGAGGATTCCTGGGGAACGAAATGTTTTTCAGGGATCTCGACACAGGAAAAGCTATTCTTATCTACGCTAACAGCAGGATTGAGGCAGGTGAAGCACTGTTGAAAGAAGGGCGTCTCAATGAAGGCCTAGGCAACTTGCGTATTGCGGCACAGATTTCCCCTGAAGTTGCAGCGGAAGTCAACCAGACACTAACACGTTACGGGGTCCGGCCTTAGATCCGGACATGATGTTCTTGACACAGTGGCCTTCGGGAATTACTATCAATTATTTGATGGGATACTGATTTAGTATTGATGTACAGGGGTAACTATGCAGATGAGCCGGCTGGGTGAGCTACTGGTTGCAAACAACCTGATTACCAGAGAGAATCTCGCCGTCTCTCTTGAAGAACAGAAAGAGTCTTCCGGTCAGCTCAGGCTCGGGACAATTCTTATCAAGAACGGCTTTATCTCGGAGCAGGATCTCACCTCTTTTCTTTCAAAGCAGTATGGCGTTCCTTCCATTAATCTCTCAGAGCTTGAAGTAGACTCAGCAGTCACCAAAATAATCCCTGGCGATGTAGCTCAAAAATATCAGATCATTCCGGTAAACCGGGCCGGAAACACACTCATTGTTGCCATGAGTGATCCGTCAAATATTTTTGCCGTCGATGACATAAAATTCATGACCGGCTATAATATAGAAGTTGTAGTAGCATCTGAAGCTGCCATCAAGTCTGCAATAGATAAATTCTATGATCAATCTGCCTCGCTTGCCGATGTTATGGGCGAGATGGATATGGAAGATTTTGAAGTCATCGGCGATGAAGAGGACATCGATGTCGGCTCACTTGAAAAAGCAACCGAAGATGCTCCGGTCGTCAAGCTTGTCAATCTTATCCTTACTGATGCGATCAAAAAGAAGGCCAGCGACATTCATATTGAACCGTATGAGCGGACATTCAGGGTCAGGTATCGTATTGATGGAGTGCTGTATGAAGTAATGAAACCTCCTCTGAAGCTGAAAAATGCTATTACTTCTCGTGTTAAGATTATGGCAGAGTTGGATATAGCAGAACGCAGGCTTCCTCAGGATGGACGTATCAAAATAAAGCTTGGCGGCGGAAAGGATATGGACTATCGGGTCTCGGTCCTTCCGACTCTTTTCGGTGAGAAAATCGTCATGCGTCTTCTGGATAAGTCTAATCTTCAGCTTGATATGACTAAACTCGGGTATGAGCCCGAAGCTTTGGAACGATTTCAGCATGAAATTCACAAACCTTTCGGTATGTGTCTGGTAACCGGGCCTACAGGGAGCGGCAAAACAGTATCTCTCTACTCGGCACTCTCTGAACTTAATAAATCGACCGAGAATATATCAACGGCCGAAGATCCGGTAGAATTTAACTTTGCCGGTATAAATCAGGTGCAGATGCACGAGGACATTGGCCTGAACTTCGCTGCGGCACTGCGCTCTTTTCTTCGTCAGGACCCTGATATCATAATGATTGGAGAGATTCGAGACTTCGAGACTGCTGAAATCGGCGTCAAGGCTGCTCTAACCGGCCATCTTGTTCTCTCTACTCTTCATACCAATGACGCGCCATCAACCATCAATCGACTTCTTAATATGGGGATTGAGCCTTTTCTGGTTGCATCTGCGGTAAACCTGATTACTGCTCAAAGACTTGCCAGAAGGGTCTGCGGAGAATGCAAGGCAGTGGAGGATATTCCTGTCAAGGCTCTTATTGATGCAGGAGTTCCTGCTGATGAAGCGAAAGATTATGTCTGCTATAAAGGTGCTGGCTGTGCAAAATGTAATGGAACCGGTTATAAGGGGAGGGTTGGTTTTTACCAGGTCATGCCTATGCTTGAACCCATCCGGGAACTGATCCTGAACGGTGCCAATACTGCCGAGATAAAACGTGAATCGATGAGGCTCGGCGTTAAGACTATGCGTCAGTCAGGACTTACTAAAGTTAAAGAAGGGGTAACTTCAATTGAAGAAGTTCTTCGCTGCACCGTTGCCGATGATTAGGAGATATTATGATAAATTTGCATCAGCTTCTTAAGGAGCTTGTTGAAAGAAACGGTTCGGATCTTCATATTACCACCAACTCGCCTCCTCAGTTAAGAATCGATGGCGAGCTTACCCCTACAAATCTTCCTCCCATGTCTGCTGTTGAGACAAAGCAACTCTGTTATAGCGTTCTGACCGAAGCTCAAAAACATAAGTTTGAAGAAGAGAACGAGCTGGATCTCTCTTTTGGAGTAAAGGGTCTATCCAGATTCCGCGGGAACATTTTTGTCCAGCGTGGTGCAGTAGCCGGCGTTTTCAGGGTGATTCCTTATAAAATACTGACCTTTGAAGATTTGGGCCTTCCTCCCGTATGCAAGGAGCTGTGCAACAGGTCACGTGGCCTTATTCTGGTGACCGGTCCCACAGGGAGCGGTAAATCAACAACGCTTGCTTCTATGATAGATAAGATCAATACCGAACGTCATGATCATATCGTAACCATAGAAGATCCGATCGAGTATCTTCACCCGCACAAGGGATGTCTTGTTAATCAACGTGAGGTCGGTGCAGATACGAAGGCCTTCAAAAATGCTCTCAAGTATGTTCTTCGCCAGGATCCTGATGTTGTTCTGGTAGGAGAGCTCAGAGATCTTGAGACCATAGAGGCCGCTTTGACTCTGGCAGAGACGGGCCACCTCTGTTTTGCAACTCTTCATACCAACTCCTGTGTGCAGACCATCAACAGGATAATAGATGTTTTCCCTCCTTATCAGCAGACTCAGGTTCGTACCCAGCTTTCTTTTGTACTTGAGGGAGTGCTTTCACAGATCCTTATCCCCAAGATGGGCGGGGCCGGGCGCGCACTCTGTCTTGAGGTGATGTGTCCTAACCCGGCTATCAGGAACCTGATAAGGGAAGACAAGATTCATCAGATCTACTCGCAGATGCAGGTAGGTCAGGATAAATTCGGGATGCAAACGATGAACCAGTCCTTATTGACACTCTATACCCGCAGGCTGATATCTCTGGATGATGCTATCGGTCGCTCTTCAGACCCGGATGAGCTGAAGCAGATGATCGGTAATCCAGGTTTAGGCTCAGGAGCCCAACGAAGACCAATGAGATAAGAGAATATTTGTTCAAGGGAGTTTGAATATGCCAAAATTTAATTGGGAAGCCAAAACCAAAGCAGGCGCTACTCAGAAGGGAGTGATGGAAGCTGCCAACGAGGCAATGGTTGAAGCTCAACTAAAGAGATATGGCTTTGCCGGCATTACCATAAAGAGTGAAAAAGTCGGTTTTAAACTGCCTGGTTTCGGAGGTGGCGGTGGTGGGAGCGTATCTACCAAGGACTTGGTCGTCTTTACCCGGCAGTTTGCTACCATGATCGATTCCGGTCTCCCTTTAGTCCAGTGTCTTGATATTCTTTCCGGTCAGCAGGAGAACAAATTCTTTAAATCGGCTTTGAGCAGCATCAAGGAGTCTGTTGAAAGTGGCTCAACTTTTGCCGATGCTCTCGCAAAACACCCGAAAATATTTGACCAGCTTTATGTAAACCTCATTGCAGCTGGTGAGGTTGGCGGTATTCTCGATACCATTCTCAACCGGCTGGCTGCCTACATCGAGAAAGCAATGAAGTTGAAAAAACAGGTGAAGGGGGCTATGGTCTATCCGGTTACCATAATTTCGATTGCCGTAGTGGTAATAGGGGTCATCCTTGTCTTTGTTATTCCGACTTTTGCTAAAATGTTTGCTGATTTCGGAGGTACTCTTCCGATGCCTACGCAGATAGTCATCGCATTGAGTAATTTCCTTCAGAGATACATTCTGGTGATCATCGGTGTATGCTACGGTATCAAGGTCGGTATCGGCAAGTATTATGCGACACCTATGGGTCGCCAACTGATGGACAGGTTTTTTCTCAAATTGCCGATAATTGGTGTCCTGATTCGTAAGGTTGCAGTAGCAAAGTTTACAAGGACTCTTGGCACCATGATAAGCAGCGGGGTGCCGATTATGGACGGTCTGGAAATAGTTGCAAAAACTGCCGGCAACAAGGTTGTTGAAGATGCAATCTACAAGGTGAGGCAGGCTATCTCCGAAGGCAAGACCATGGCAGAGCCTCTTTCAGAATGCGGTGTATTCCCTCCTATGGTTGTCCAGATGATTGCCGTTGGTGAGGCTACCGGCGCTATGGATACGATGCTTAATAAGATCGCAGATTTTTATGACGATGAAGTAGATGACGCCGTAGGAAACCTTACTTCGATGATGGAACCTCTGCTGATGGTTTTTCTCGGGACAACGGTCGGAGGTCTTGTTGTAGCTATGTATCTTCCAATCTTCAAGCTTGCAGGTGCGGTCGGTTAAATGCTCGATAAGAGGAAAAACCTTGCCTGGTTGATCTTGACCAGGCTCATTGTCGTATCTCTTTTTCTTGCTTCAATTACTTACTTTAACATCAGGCAACCTGATCTCTTCCCCCATCAGATGCTGTGGAATGTTGCACGTTTAATCATATTCACCTACGGTTTCTCCATAATCTCACTTCTTTTAATCAGATATTACCCCTCAATAATCTCGCCTCTCGGTTATGCACAGATTGTCTGGGAAACTCTTTTTGTCTCAATTCTGGTTGTCATAACCGGCGGGATTACCTCTACATACGGTTTTTTCTATAATCTTGCCATTATTAATGCCTGCTATCTTTTTGGCAGACGTGAAGCACTTTATACTGCAAGCTTCTGTGGAATCATCTATGGATTGATACTGGAGCTTCATTACTTCGGCAGGCTTGAAAATTTAGGTCTTCTGAGGGAATTGGGTGATCTTTACGGCCCGAACCATATCCTTTCCCTGATGTTTACAAATTTCCTTGCGTTCTTTCTGACAGCCATCCTCACCGGATATCTTGCTGAGCGTGCCCGGAGAAGCGAGTCGGCTCTCAAGGAGAAGGTTGTTGATTATGAGGATCTTGAAAGAGTCAACAGTATCATAGTTTCAACTCTTGACAGCGGCCTAGTCACCATAAACAGTAAAGGCAGAGTCAGAGTTTTCAACAGATATGCTTCTGAACTTACCGGAATCGACCAGCAAAAAGCGTATGATCTTGAACTTGCAGAGATCTTTCCTGAGATTGATATTGAATATTATCAAAACAACTATCAGGAAAGAAAGGAGATCTGTTACACATCGAAGAATGGTGTGAAGAAAATACTCAGCATAAAAACTGCTCCGTTGAGTGATAAAGACGGTAATCTCCTCGGAGCAGTTATCGACTTCAAGGATCTTACTGAGATTAGAGCTATGGAAGCACGTCTTAAAAAGACAGACAGGCTTGCTGCAATAGGGGAGCTTTCCGCTCGGATGGCACATGAAGTAAGAAATCCGCTTGCTTCTATCAGTGGTTCTGTCCAACTGATCAGTGATTCTGCTTTAGTACCTGCCAGTGAAAAGAAACTTCTCGACATTATTTTGAGGGAAACATGGCGACTTGATAATATGTTAAGAGAGTTTCTTCTCTATTCAAGGCCAGTGACACCTGAAATCATCAGGTTTTCTCTAAATGCACTTATATCTGATCTTGTCTCTCTCATTAAAGGCGATGAAAGGTTTGCTGCAGTTTCAATAAAGAATGCGATCATGGATGATGTCGATATATGTGCCGACCATGACCAGTTCCGTCAGGTAATATGGAACCTGCTTATCAATGCTGCAGAATCTATGGATTCAGGCGGAGAAATATCCTTGTACGCAGATATTCAAAAGGGCATAGTACCATCTTCAGGTAAACGGCTGCTGAATCTGAAAATAAGTGATTCAGGGGTCGGTATTTCCAAAAAAGATCTTGAGCTCGTCTTTGAACCGTTTTTTACAACCAAGGCCGGAGGAACAGGTCTGGGACTGGCTACTGTTTACAGGATTCTTGAAGCGCATGATTTCTTGATTTCCGTTGAAAGTACTTTGGGGCAAGGTACCTGCTTTACTATTTGCGTACCGATTCCCGAGAACATATGAAAGGAGAAGAGGCATAATGCTTGATCTTTATCTGTCACTTCTAGAGTATTTTATTTGAAACCTAAGATCCTTGTAGTCGATGATGAGGCAAGTATGCGGGAGTTTCTCTCGATTCTTCTTGAGCGAGAGGGATATCTCCCTGAAACTGCCAAAGATGGCGATTCTGCGCTGAAACTTTTAGCCACGCAAAATTACGATCTGGTGATCTCTGATGTAAATATGCCCGGTCTTGATGGTATCGGCCTTCTCGAGATTATAAAGCGAAACTCACCAGATACTGCCGTAATGATGATCACCGCTTTTTCCACTACTGAGCAGGCTGTCGAAGCAATGAAGCATGGAGCATATAATTATATAGCAAAACCTTTCAAAGTAGATGAAATCAAGCTCCTTGTCAGAAACGCTATTGAAAAACAGAAGCTTATTCGTGAAAATGTTTTATTGAGGTCTCAGGCTGAAGCAAAAAACAGCTTCAGTGGTTTGATTGGAAAAAGTCGAAAAATGCTCAGCCTGTATGAAATGATAGAAAAAGTTTCTGCGAGCAGTGCAACTGTGCAGATTACCGGTGAGAGTGGTACTGGCAAAGAGTTGGCAGCAAAAGCCATTCACTTCAACAGTGACAGACGTGACAAACCTTTTGTGGCAGTGAATTGTGGTGCAATACCTGAAAACCTGATGGAGAGTGAGCTCTTTGGTCATGTAAAGGGCTCGTTTACCGGTGCTGTCTCAGATCGTCCCGGACTTTTTGAACAGGCTAATGGAGGTACTCTATTTCTTGATGAGATAGGTGAATTGCCCTTACTTCTTCAATCAAAGCTGCTCAGAGTAATACAGGAGCGGGAAGTCAGAAGAGTCGGCGGCGGCGAGACGAAGAAAGTAGATGTTAGAATAGTCACCGCTACAAACCGTGATCTCGAGTCTCAGGTCTCTGAAGGCGGGTTTCGTGAAGATCTCTTTTACAGGCTGAATGTAGTTACCTTGATACTCCCTCCGCTTCGAGACAGACCTGAAGATATTGCGCTTCTTGCCGAGCACTTCTTTTTAAAGCATACCGGGAGATCTGCAGCATTATCAGTATTCACGCCTGAAGCTCTTGATTTTTTGTGGGGATATCAGTTCCCTGGCAATGTCAGGGAGCTGGAAAACATAGTAGAGCGTGCTGTTGCGTTGGGTGCTAATGAGATTTCCGTTGACCTTCTTCCGCAGCAGGTACTTCGGTTCAACAAGATCCACGAACGCATTGAACAGCTGGAGATCCCTCCTAGCGGGATTGATCTGGAAGGATATCTTGCCGGTATCGAGAAGAAATTTCTCCTTAAAGCGCTCGAAATATCCGGCGGTGGTCGAAAAAAAGCTGCTGAGCTCCTCGGAATGACTTTCAGATCATTTCGCTACAAACTCTCCAAGTATGGGATGAGTGAGGAGTGATTTCTCTCTCAGCTGTAAAGATCTCATTTCTCAAAAGAGCTGATGCTCTATTAGGTAAAGCTCTTGTAGGACTTCTCTCTCCTCCGATTTTTGCTGCAGGTTCTAATTCAGTTGCTACCATATTGATAATACGACCCGGAGGGATAGGTGATGCTTTACTGCTTGCACCAGCCTTGAATCAGCTTGGGAAGCTTTTTACTGATGCTTCGATCACCGTACTTGCAGAGCGAAGAAATGCATCTGCCTTTAAACTGATCCCTGCTGTAACGAGGATTCTTTGCTATGATAAACCTACCGAGCTTTTAACAATACTCAGATCCAGCTTCGATATAGTGATAGACACTGAGCAGTGGCACCGGCTCTCCGCTGTAATTGCACGATTCGTCAGATCGGGGATCAAGTTAGGGTACGATACGAATGAACGAAGCAGGCTTTATACTCATAAAGTAGCTTACTCACATGATGAATATGAGGTGATAAGTTTTCTTGATCTGATGAAATCAGTTGGGGTCAGCCCGGAGTTCGATCCATTCCTTCCCTTTCTTACTCTTCCTGACAGGTCTCTTGCTGATGTCGAAATTTACCTGTCAGGCTTGAGTCGACCATTTATTACCCTTTTCCCCGGAGCAAGTATTCCAGAACGAAGGTGGGGAGTGAGTAGATTCAGAAAGCTTGTCATGCTTCTTGCCGAGCAGGGGATCACAACAGTTGTCGTTGGTGGCCCTCAGGATATCTTGACTGGAAAAGAGATAATTTCCGGTACTTCCGCAATCAATCTTGCCGGGAGAACATCCCTTGATGGCACTGCTGCAATTATATCTTCGTCTGCTCTGCTAATAAGTGGCGATTCCGGAGTTCTCCACCTTGCAGTCGGGCTTGGTGTTCCTACGGTATCCTTGTTCGGCCCCGGTATCTCAAAGAAGTGGGCGCCGCGTTCGGGCAGGCACAAGGTGCATGTAAAGACGCTTTCCTGCTCTCCATGCACTCAATTTGGGTATACTCCTCATTGTAACTTTAAAGTCCGTTGCCTTGCAGAGATATCACCAGAGGAGGTTTATACCTCTGTCATTGCTTTGTGGGAATTCAATTCAAGGTAAATGTCAGTTTTATTGAACAAGACTCAAGAGCTCTATTGAACTAAATATATTTCAGTGTTAATATCCTTTCTCATTTCCTGCAAGGAGGCATCAGATGGCTATCATAACGATTTCCCGTGAGATGGGCACGGGTGCCTATAAAATTGCTCATGATCTCGCAAAGAGACTTAAATACACTCTTGTAGATGGTCAAAAAATTGCTGAAGTAGCAGAACGTTATGGACTTGGCGCCGATATCCTTGAACGTGTAGATGAAAAACCGCCAGTATATATTACTGCAGAAGACCGTCTTCAGGCGGCTAATCTCAATCTGATCGAACTTATTCTTCTTGATTTTGCCAGGTCTGGTAACGTGATTCTCTATGGACGTGGCTGCCAGGATTTGTTGAAGGGCCTCGGGAGCCTCCTCAGGGTAAGGTTTATCGCACCCTTTGAAGAGCGGGTGGAGAAATTTGCTGAGCGTGAGTGGATTGATCCGGATCTTGCCCATGATTTCATCAGAAAAAGTGATCATCAGCGAGCAGGATTTATACATTTCTATTTTGATCGGAACTGGAACGATCCTCTCGGTTATGACCTCGTATTCAATACTTCGATCTTGGGTGAGACTGCTATTGTAGATTGTATAGTTGCTGCTACAAAGGATCTGAAGCTAAAACAGGCTGAAGAGGGTGCATCAGGGTATATCGATGATATTATTCTGGCAAAAAAAATTGAAACTGAACTCCTCAGAAGTCCTAAGATAGAGAGCCTTCATCTTAAAATTGCATCATATAATGGCAAAGTCCATCTCAAAGGTCACTTACACTCTGATGAAGAGCTTGAAACTGCATTTCAGATTGCATGCTCGGTGCCAGGTGTTCAGTCAGTAAAAAACGATCTGAATGTTGTTTCATTCAAAAGCTATAAAGAGTAGTCGAACGCCGAGACTTAAAATATTAAAAAACGACCTGCGATAATGCTCAGGTCGTTTTTTCTGTTCTGCAGGTCTAATTAAGGTTTAAGACTATTTGTCTTCAGACTCATAATCTTCATCAGGTTCTTCAAAGTCAGATTCATCTTCTGTTTCAAATTCATCTTCGGCATAGACGATGTCCGGAATATCATCCTCATCTTTGATCGATTCGAATTTCCTGAGAAGCTCTTCATTTGAGCAGAATCGACCCTTTCTGAAGAGGCAGTTTTCAAGGTCGCAGAGATCGAAAAGTTGGATCTCGCTGCATAGCCTCTGAGCAGCTGCCGATAATTCCTCTTCTGCCCTTTCCTTCATTACGTGTCAGCCTCAAGTGCAAGGAATTCGACTGCCTTCTGAACATCTTCTGAACAGCCGATATACACCGGTTCTCTATGGTCAAGGCATTCAGGTTTTACATCAAGAATAGGTATCTTGCCATTGCTTGCGGAACCGCCGGCATGTTCGATCAGAAAAGCCATAGGGTTCAGTTCAAAAAGAAGCCTCAGTTTTCCTTTGGGTGCATCTTTAAGTGCTGGATACAAAAATATCCCTTTTCCCTTCATCAATACCTGATTAATATCGGGTACAAAGCCTCCGGAATAACGGAGTTTGCTCCCTTTCCCTTCAAGATAGCTGACAAAATTCTCAGTGCCTCGAGTATATTTTTTCCGGAGTCCACCAGGTGCATGTATGTCGCCGGCTGGCTCCATGAATATATTTTCCCTGGAAAGAGTATATTCCATAAGAGAGTTCATAGTGAATTCATGAACACCATTGCCAACTGAATAGACCATGGACACGCGAGGACCATATAGTATGTAAAGAGCTGCAACTTGTTTTCTTCCCTCCTGAAAAATGTCGCAGCCTTTATAGATGGAAATAATGGTGCCGATCGACAGGTTTACGTCAACAAGAGACGATCCGTCCAGGGGGTCATAGGCAACTGAATATAGCCCCGGCCCTTCAGCCTGAGCCTGGTAGACCACATCCATCTCTTCGGAAGCAATATTACAGACAACGCCTGAGTGAATAAGTCTTTTGCGAAGAATACGGTCTGAGAGCACATCAAGAGCAAGCTGTTCCTCTCCATAAAGATTCGAAGTCCCTGCAACTCCGAGATCACCTGTTCTGACAGCATTGATCACATATTTGCTTGCTTCAGCAATCTCACATATCAAATGGATAAGATTATCGCAGATACTCTGGCTTCTCAGATGCCTGCGAAGGTCAAGTTGAAATCGGGTTTTTCCAGCTTCTCGGTACATTCCTTCCTCCAATGATGAGATAATAAACAAATACGCAAATACAATTGCCTTGGCAAGGGAAAACAGGTTTTAGCGTCTGTTCAAGAGGGCAACAGATTCGATATGAGTTGTATGTGGGAACATATCTACAGGCTGGATCTTCAGGCAACTGTAGCCGAGATTGTCAAGTATGGTCAGGTCTCTGGCCAGGGAAGCGGGGGAGCATGAGACGTAAATAATCCTGGGGAGTTGTAATGATGCCAGCTGGTTAAGAACTGCTTCCTCGCATCCTTTTCGAGGAGGGTTGATCACTGCAACAGCATATTTGCTATCACTATTCTGTATATGCTTCATCACTTCCACAACATCGCCGGCTTCAAAATCGCAGTTAAAAGCACGGTTGATTTTTGCATTCAGTTTTGCGTCCTTTACAGCATCTTCAATTGATTCGATTCCCAGGCTGCTGTTGATTGAAGAAGAAAGAAAAATTGAGATAGAACCGACTCCGCAGTAAAGGTCCAGAATATTCTCTTTGCCGGTAAGTGAGGAAAATTCACGCACAAGATTATAAATCAATCCTGCACTGCCGCTGTTTACCTGAAAAAACGAATGTGGAGAGATGAGAAATCGTATGCCGCTGACAGTTGTTTCAAGAGAGATCTTTTTTGTATAGAAAAAATTCTGGTTACCGAGTATCGCATTTCCAGCAGAACTGTTAACATCCTGAGCAATCACCGTTACTTCCGGGATCTCTTTCTTTATCAGTGTAACAAGATGATGCAGTTCATTGAAGCTGCGTTTTGATGTTACTATGGTAACCATTGCCCTGTTTTCGGTCTCAGCAACTCTTATCAACAGGTATCTTAGGAGCCCCTGGGCGGAGCGTGGGCTGTAGATCGGGATCTTTCCCTTTACTATCCCCCTCTTCACAACAGATACGATTTTGTTTATCAGAGGATTATGAAGCGGGCAGTTCGCGATATCCTGGATGTCATGACTCTCTCTGCGATATATACCGATCAACGGGTCTAAAAACTTACCTCCAATAACCAGTTTCGCACTGTTTCTGTATTCAAAAACTTTTGGCGAAGCAAGTAGGGGGAGTATTTCTGTGTGAACAAGGGACTTATGTTGTTTTATATGATTTGTGACGATGTTTGCTTTCCAGGCAAGCTGAGCTGGATAATTCATCTCAATAAGCTGGCACCCTCCACACTCTTTAACCTTGGCGCAAGGCGATTTGCATCTCTCTTTGGAGGACTCTATCAGCTTTAACCTGCTTGCAGTCAAGCTGTGACGTCCGACATGTTCAATTCTTGCAAGTATCCTCTCTCCAGGTAGTGCTCCTGAGACCTTTACCTGAGAAGTCTCGATAGCTCCAATGCCGTATCCGTCTTCATCAAGAGCAGAGACAGTCAACTCTATCCTGTCACCTTTTTTATAGTATGCTTCAGTCATTCCCGTTCGTTGTTTTTTCATTTTTTAAACCTACCTTCAGCCGGCAAGAAAATCAATCCATATTCTGAACTATCGTAATTCGAAAAGTGAGTATCGAATACACATAATTTTCATTCTTAACTACTCATTATCCGTATGCAAGAGTTTGTGACTAAATATAAGGCATTCAATTATTCAGTAATATCAGTATGGTGCCCAAAAGTACCTCATGCACTAAATTATTGGTTTCTTACTTGCATTAAAATAAGGCACTAGCAATATAACGCTTCATGCTGCTCGATATAGTGGCAGCTTGAAGCAAATATCACAAGGCGGAGGGGAAAATGGCTGAACAGCTCAATGAAACACTGGAAACCATGTATCAGGATGTGCTTAAGAGAAATCCAGGCGAAGTCGAGTTTCACCAGGCGGTAAGAGAGGTCATAGAATGTCTTGGACCCGTCCTTGTAAAGCACCCGGAGTTCAAGGAACGTAAGATCATTGAGAGGATCTGTGAGCCTGAGCGTCAAATTATTTTCAGGGTGCCCTGGCAGGACGATAAAGGCCATGTCCATATCAATCGTGGCTTCAGGGTTGAGTTTAACAGTGCTCTTGGGCCCTACAAGGGCGGGTTGCGCTTCCATCCATCAGTGTATCTCGGCATTATAAAATTCCTGGGCTTTGAACAGATTTTCAAGAATTCCCTTACCGGCATGCCGATAGGTGGCGGAAAAGGGGGATCAGATTTTGATCCCAAAGGAAAGTCGGATGACGAAGTCATGAGGTTCTGTCAGAGCTTCATAACAGAGCTTTACCGTCATCTTGGCGAGCATACTGACGTCCCTGCCGGAGATATAGGTGTCGGTGGGCGAGAGATCGGCTATATGTTCGGTCAATACAAACGTATTACCAACCGATATGAAGCAGGTGTACTAACAGGAAAAGGACTTCACTGGGGCGGATCGCTTGTCCGTACAGAGGCAACCGGCTACGGGGCAACATTCTTTGTAAACGAGATGCTGAAAGCTCGTAAAGACTCATTTGCCGGTAAGGTATGTACGGTTTCCGGTTCAGGTAACGTTGCAATTTATACTATCGAGAAGATCCATCAGCTTGGCGGAAAGTGTGTTGCCTGTTCTGACTCAAACGGTGTCATTTATCACGAGAAAGGGCTGGATCTTGAACTCATCAAGCGGCTTAAAGAAGTTGAGCGTCGCCGTATTGAGGACTATTTGACATATCATAAGGATGCAAAGTTCATTAAGGCCGGAAATATATGGGAGATTCCTTGCCAGGTTGCCATGCCCTCTGCAACACAGAACGAGATCAACGGTAAGGATGCAAAGCTTCTCGTTAAAAACGGCTGTATCGCTGTTGGTGAGGGGGCAAACATGCCGACTACACCGGAAGGCGTGAAAGTATTCCTTGATGCGAAGATTGCATACGGACCTGGTAAAGCTGCGAATGCCGGTGGCGTTGCAACCTCGGCACTCGAGATGCAGCAGAATGCCTGCCGGGATTCATGGACCTTCGAGTATACCGAGAGAAAGCTTGAAGATATTATGATCGGTATTCACAAAAACTGTTTCGAGACAGCAGAAGAGTATGGCTGCCCTGGGAATTATGTTGTCGGTGCAAATATTCACGGTTTTATAAAAGTTGCCAATGCAATGGTGGCAATGGGCCTGGTATAAAAGGCTCATACTCTGATTCATTACTAAAAGCCCGGCCTGCGCCGGGCTTTTTTATTGTCTGAGAATCCATCATGATACAAGGATGTTAATCAAAATTCATTACTTGACAGAGAGCCTGTTTCGGCTTATTGAGTAACAACAGTCATATATGAAAGTCGATTTCAGGAGGGTATAAAATGCGCCTAAAAGTCCTTTTACTCACCCTAATAACTCTTGTGCCGAGTCTCCTTTTTGCGGCAACTGTAGGCACGGTATCAAAA
>VFJK01000149.1 GCA_009886125.1 Geobacter sp.
ACGAGGCTTTTCAGGCGAGGAGGTGCATTTTCAGGGGGGGTGGAGTAGAAGGAGCGGTTCATCTTACCGAATGTGGCGATTCTGGCTCCGGTTTTCGCGAGTACCTGATAGCTTCGTCTGCCGCCGATGATACCGAACGAGGGAAAGACCCGGTCATCCTGCGGCGTGCCGCGGTATCCGGAGATCTTTTCCGGGATGTTCATGGTCGGCAGGTACTGGAGTCTCCCCGGTTCAAGAAAGATGGTGAAAGAAAGTTCGTTCCCGTCGCGGGTGATACTTTTCTCCGTCGGCGGGATCCTGCGGACCCACTCGTCGCCCTTGATCGTGTTGAGGGCAATGACCCGCCAGTACAGATCCACAGGGCGCTGCTTCGGCATCTCGGCGCGGAAAACAACGCTGCTGCCGCTGCTGATGCTGCTCTTCTCCCCGGCTTTCACCGTCTCGCTGATGCCGCTCCGGTCTGCCCCGGCTCTGGTCAGCCCGTGCCAGAGCGGCAGCTGGGTACGCGGCAGGATAAAGAAGAGGAGCACCACCAGCGGGAGTGCGATCAGCGGCTGGAGGAGGGCTACGGTCAGAATCGAGCGAAGCTCTTTTCTGTCCGGGTTGAATCCGGCAGCTCTGCTTTCGAAGGTGAGCAGCACCATGGATACTGTGAAGGCCAGGAGCAGCAGACCGAGGTAGAGTACGAAGCGGGGATTAAGGTCGAACAGGGTCGAAGCTGCAAGACAGAACAGGGAGAGGGTGAGTGTCTGGAGAAAATTCCGGGGAGATTTCTCTCCGGCAATCCGGATCGCAAGGAGTATGGCGAGCAGATTTGCAGCAGGATCGACGACGTTGTGGCGGCTGAACTGAAGAATATAGTATAGAAAACAGGCAATCGAGACCAGGAGGGCGGCTCTGTCCCGGAGAACTGCTCCCCGTCTGTCAGCAAAGGCGGCAAAGATGATCGCAGCAGGTATGGCGATTTTGGGAAAGGTCTGAAGATACGGGGCCAGGGGGAGATAGCCGAGGAGTGCGGCAGCGTAGAGCAGTATGTTCAGGATGGTCTTAAGCCGCAGCATGACAGGCAAGCTCTCCCAGCATTTTTAAGCGGTGATTACGGGAGATCCCCGGCATGATGGCTTTCTCGCCGATCTTGAGTCCGACAGCTCTCCCATCGAGCATGAGGCTGTTTATCAGAAAGGCGGCATGGCTGAGGCGTTCCTCGATCTCTCCCGGAAGCTGGTCCGGATCGATGATGACCGGTTTCCCGGTCTCTTCTGTCAACTCCTTGACGAGAAGGTCATCATGCCGGGCTGAAAGTTTCCAGTGGATCTGCTTGAACGGCTCTTTGCCGGTATAGCTGTCGATCGACTCCATCTCGCCGCTGCTCCCTTTGCGCAGCTGAAAGGTGCTTCCGGCCTCGGAAGGATCGCTGCTGTTCCAGCCACGGGGAAGGGGCCTGGGCTGCGGGAATACGAGGTATCCGGCATCCAGGTCGAGTAGGATGCTCCGGACGAAGAAATTTACCGGAAATGGTGATGTGACAGCAGCCGTGGTGACTGTTCCGGCTCCGCGTGCAGAGAAGGTGACAAGGAGTTTCAGCTCCTTTTTACGCTTAGCTTGCAGGATGGGGAAGGCGGCTTCAGCACCTTTGATATGGAGTGTCAGCAGATAGTGCGGAAGGAGGAGATTTCTGGAAGTCAGCTGCAAGGTCAGCTGCGCAGGGATATCGCAGTAGATCTCGTCGGGGAATCTGAGCGAGACATCGAGCTTTTGCAGGTTGCGAAGTCCAAAGACGCCGCTGATCGCCATGAACCCGAGCATGGAGGAGACGATGAGGAAAAGGAGATTATTGCCGGTGTTCACAGCTGCCAGACCGAGCAGGATCGTGATGACGATATACAGGGTGCCGGCAGTGTTGACCTTTATGACAGGGGGATCGGGATTGATGTCAGCAGTTCGTTTAATAGTCCCTCCCGGTCGATCGTTTCGTACCCTGGTCGCATGAGAAGCCGGTGCGCCTCGACAGATGCTGTCAGCTCCTTGATGTCTTCCGGGAGGACATAATCCCTGTCGTTAAGGAGTGCCAGTGCCTTTGAAGCTTCCGCAAGATTTATCGCCCCGCGGGTGGATATCCCGGTCTGGATGAGCGGGTGCTCCCTGGTCGCACTCGCGATCCGGTAGATGTAGTCAGCCAGTTTTTCAGAAAGGAATATCCCGTCTTTGACCGCTTTTATCCCGGCAGCTATCTCGGCATGGTCCACTGCCGGCTGGATGGAGCGGATATCGTCGCGGATGCTGCCGTAGCGGATGATCGCCTTTTCGATCTCTTCTGCAGGATATCCCATGCCGGTCCGTATCAGGAAGCGATCCAGCTGTGATTCCGGCAGGGGGTAGGTGCCGACCTGCTCGGAGGGGTTCTGGGTCGCTATCACCAGAAACGGGTCAGGGAGAGGATACGTCTCGCCGTCAGCAGTCACCCGCTGCTCCTCCATCGCTTCCAGCAGGGCACTCTGCGTCTTCGGCATGGCCCGATTTATCTCGTCCACAAGAAGGATATTGTTGAAGACCGGCCCCTTGACGAAGCGAAACCGGTTCTCGTTCCGGTCGAAGATCGTGAGACCCGTGATGTCGGAAGGGAGAAGATCACTGGTGCACTGTACCCGTCCGAAGGAGAGACCGAGGTAGTTGGCAAGCGCAATTGCCAGAGTGGTCTTGCCGAGTCCGGGGAGGTCCTCTATCAGGATGTGACCGCCGGTCAGAAGGGCGATGACGGCAAGCTTCAGAGGGCCCTCTTTGCCGGGAAGGTGATCTCTGCCGAGTTCGGTTATGATTCTTTTCAGTGAATGTTCTTTTTGTTTGTCCATCAGAAAAGTATAGCATAAATTGAAACCGGTTTGCCCGCATCTCCTTTCTTCACGGTACAAATTCTTGAAACAGGTGTAAACAGGGCTTTTTTCCTGTTAGTTGCCTGACAATTCTGCTATAAAAAAAAGTTGATCGGCTGTTACCTGGATTCGTGATGGTGAGAGCCATATCGAACGGAAACAGCCGGGGCCAATCGCCGGCAGGAATGTTTCAATCTTTTGTATCGGTAAACCTGTGCCGGAAACGAGCACTCACCGACGAAATCAAAGGCAGAGGCGTTGCAGTGAGAGATGGTTCTCACCGTCACGAATCCAGATCTTTGGTGCTTTTTAAGGATGAATGATGCCTATAGCGACTATTGAAGAGGCTGTTGAAGATATCCGTCAGGGGAAGATGGTTATCCTTGTCGATGATGAGGATCGTGAGAACGAAGGTGACCTGACCATGGCTGCCGAGATGGTGACCCCTGAAGCGATCAACTTCATGGCCCGGTTCGGCAGGGGGCTTATCTGCCTGACCCTCACTCCTGACAAGTGCGATACACTCAGCCTTCCGCCGATGGTCTCTGCCAACACTTCATCATTCGGGACCGCCTTCACAGTCTCGATAGAGGCAAAAAAAGGGGTGACGACCGGCATATCTGCTGCTGACCGTGCGCATACGATTCTTACTGCGGTTGCCGATGACTGCAAGGCCGAGGATCTGGCCCGTCCGGGACATATCTTTCCGCTTCGGGCCAGGAGCGGCGGGGTCCTCGTCAGGACCGGGCAGACAGAAGGCTCGGTCGATCTTGCAAAACTTGCCGGGCTGAAGCCTGCCGGGGTCATCTGCGAGATAATGAACGATGATGGCACCATGTCGCGGATGCCCGAGCTCCGGAAGTTCGCCGTAGAGCATGGTCTCAAGATCTGTTCGGTCGCTGATCTGGTCGCTTACCGGATGAAAAATGAATCTCTGGTCCGCCGTGCGGCCGAGGTCATGCTGCCGACGGTCTACGGCGGAGAATTCACCGCAGTAGCCTTCCTGAATGATGTAGACAAGCTTGAGCATCTTGCCCTGGTAAAGGGTGATGTGAAGACGGATGAACCGGTGCTGGTCAGGGTGCACTCCGAGTGCATGACCGGCGATGTCTTCGGGAGCGGCAGGTGTGACTGCGGTGAACAGCTGCACAGCGCCATGGCGATGGTGGAGCGTGCCGGTCGCGGGGTGATCCTCTACATGCGTCAGGAGGGTCGCGGCATCGGTCTTATCAACAAACTGAAGGCTTATTCCCTTCAGGACCAGGGAAAAGATACGGTCGAGGCGAATCTGGAGCTCGGATTCAAGCCTGATCTGCGCGATTACGGCATAGGAGCACAGATCTTGGTCAATCTGGGGATTAAGAACATACGTCTGATGACCAACAATCCCAAGAAGGTCGTCGGGCTTGAAGGGTACGGAATCAATATTGTCGACAGGGTTCCTATTGAAACTGAGCCCACCGCGACGAATCTGAAATATCTGCAGACCAAGCGGGAGAAGATGGGACATCTGCTGGAAAACTTATGAGTGAAAAGTGAACAGTGAAAAGTGAAAGGGGTTCCTGAAGACGTTAACTCTTCACGTTTCACCTTTCACTGATTTTACAGGAGGTATGTATGCCTAATTTTATTGAAGGAAAGCTGGATGCAAAAGGACTCACGTTCGGCATCATCGTCGGAAGATTCAACAGCTTCATAGCAGAGCGTCTTCTCGATGGAGCTCTTGACGGACTTGTCCGCCACGGCGCCGACGACGCGAAAATCGATGTCCTGCGCGTTCCGGGAGCTTTCGAGATCCCGCTTGCCGCCCGGAAGATGGCAGACCTGAAGAAGTACGATGCAATAATCTGTCTCGGTGCGGTGATCAGGGGTTCTACCCCGCATTTTGATTATGTCGCATCAGAGGTGTCAAAAGGTGTCGCTCATGTCTCTCTGGAGAGCGGCGTCCCGGTCATCTTCGGGGTGCTGACGACTGATACGATCGAGCAGGCAGTGGAACGGGCCGGCACCAAGTCGGGTAACAAGGGCTTTGATGCCGCTGTGACAGCGATCGAGACAGCAAACGTCTTCAAGGTGCTCAAGTAGTGGGTGTCCGGAGAGAAGGGCGCGAACATGCTGTCCAGGCACTCTATGCTCTGGAGCTGAATCCGGCACCTCCACGGCTGGCCCTGGGGCTTTTCTGGGAGAACCACCATTGCCAATCCTCTTCACGAGAGTTTGCTCAGGAACTTATAGCCGGTTATCTGGAGGGGAAGGAGGGCATCGATGCCCGTATTTCGGCAAACTCATCCAACTGGTCGCTGGGCAGGATGTCCAAGATAGATCTCTGCATCATCCGTCTTGCCGTTTTTGAACTCGTCTCCCGCCCGGACATACCGAAGAGCGTGACCATAAACGAGGCGATCGAGATCGCCAAAAAATTCGGCAGCGAAGAGTCGCCGGCATTTGTGAACGGGATACTTGATGAGGTGTCGCGGAGCCTGACGGAGAAATCGTAGGGGCGGGTCATGACCCGCCCAATTCGCTTAAAAATATTTCTGCTGAGAGAGAGAATATGAAAGATATTTATGTTGGTCTTATAGGATTCGGCACTGTGGGAACCGGTGTTGTGAGGCTGCTGGCTGATAATGCCGGATTGATCTCCGATAAGCTGGGCGCCCGGCTGATACTTAAAAAAATCGCTGATCTTGATATTACATCAGACCGCGGTGTGAAATTGCCAGCGGGAGTACTGACTGCAGACGTCAACGAGATCCTTGCTGACCCGGAGATCAGTATTGTCATCGAGTTGATCGGCGGCTATGAGCCTGCAAAGAGCTTTGTCCTGAAGGCGATTTCCGCTGGCAAGCATGTCGTGACAGCGAACAAGGCCCTGCTTGCCCTTCACGGTGACGAGATCTATGCTCTGGCAGCAGAGAAGGGTGTTGAAGTCCTGTACGAGGCCGCTGTCGGCGGCGGTATCCCGGTTCTCTCGGCAATAAAAGGGAACATGGCGGCAAACCGCTTCAACACGATCCTCGGAATCCTGAACGGTACCTGCAACTTTATCCTTACCAAGATGACCAAGGAAGGCTCCGACTTTGCAGATGTCCTGAAAAATGCACAGGAGCTCGGCTATGCCGAAGCTGATCCTACCTTTGATATCGAAGGGATCGATACGGCGCACAAGCTGGCGCTCCTTCTTTCCCTCTGTTTCGGCACAAAAGTCCAGTTCGACCGGATCTACACCGAAGGGATTACCTCCATTTCTTCTATAGATATCAACTTCGCCCAGCAGTTCGGTTACCGGATCAAGCTCCTTGCGATCGGCAAGCGTGATGGCGAAAGAATCGAGGCACGGGTCCATCCTACCATGATCCCGGTACACTATCCGATGGCCGATGTCGACGGTGCGTTCAATGCCATACGGCTTACCGGCGACTTTGTCGGGCCGGTCATGTTTTATGGCCGCGGAGCAGGTATGGAGGCGACTGCGAGCGCCGTTGCCGGTGATCTGATGGATATCTCCCGTAATATTCTGGCCGGGGTAGGCCAGAGGGTCTCAGCCCGCGGTTTTCATGAACACACGGTTGCCGAGCTCGCTATCAAGCCTATCGGCGAGATCGTCAGCCGGTATTATCTTCGCTTCAGCGTCGTTGACAGACCCGGAGTCCTTGCAGCCATCGCCGGTGCTCTCGGAAAGTACAATATCAGTATCGAGTCCATGATCCAGACCGGTCGCAGCGGTGCTCATGTGCCTATTGTCATCATCACCCATGAGGCTGTGGAGCGGGATGTGCTGGCTGCACTTGCCGAGATAGACGGTTTTGATCTGATCAGGGAAAAGAGTAATCTTATCAGGATCGAAGATAACCTGGAGTGAGGTCAGCGTTCGGGCAGCAGCTCGCCGAACGTATTAACCGAGAGGAACTGCCCGGATGGTGCTGCTGGGAGTTGCGAGTTCGAACTGCTGACAAAGATCAGGTAACGGATGCCGTAGGCAGCAGCGGTTCCGAGGTTTGTCTCGCTGTCTTCGCCCAGCATGGTCCGTGACGGGTCGAAGGGGATCTTCTCCTGAAGCCTCCCCCAGAAAGCGACATCTTCTTTTGGCAGGCCCAGATCATGCGCAGAGACGATCGTATCAAAATAAGACCCCAGGCGGGTCTTTTTCATTTTCAGGGAGAGCGTTTTGCCGTGTGCGTTTGTGACAAGGTGAACCCCTTTTTGTCTGCTTCTCAAAAAATCCAGAAATTCGATCACATCAGGATGTACGGCGATCAGATGATCGACCTCCTGTTTCAGCATCGGGATGTCAAGCCCGAGCTGATGGCTCCAGTAGTCGAGATCCGTCCAGTTGAGAGTTTTTTCCTGTGACCTGAACATGGCATAAAGCTTTTCCTTGACCTCTTCGACGGTAAGATGGTGCTTTGCAGCATAGCGCTTCGGCACATGCTCCAGCCAGAAGTGATCGTCGAAGTGCCGGTCGAGCAGCGTCCCGTCCATGTCGAGTAGTACGGTGTCGATATCGTTCCAGTTTACGGGCATCCGGTCTCCGAAAAAAGAGGAGAGAGCCGATGACTCTCTCCTCTTTGACTCAAACTTCTTGAGAACTAGTCGATTATTTTTTCTTCTTCAGAGCCGGTTTTTTGGCCGC
>VFJK01000145.1 GCA_009886125.1 Geobacter sp.
CGGAGCCTGATGAAAAACAAATAAATGAATCATCTGCTCCGCAGGTATTCGATCAGGAGCCTGACGCCGACCCCTGTGGCACCTTTGGGGGAGCAGGGGCGTGATTTGTCGCTCCAGGCGGTTCCGGCAATATCGAGATGAGCCCAACGGGTCGAGCCGCTGAACTGCTTCAGGAACCAGCCTGCTGTGATGGTGCCTCCATCGCGGCCACCGGCATTCTTCAAATCGGCTATATCGCTGTTCATGGCCTCGCCGTACTCGTCCCAGAGGGGGAGTTCCCAGAGCCGTTCGCCGCAGCGCTCTCCCGCCTTTTTCAGGCTGTCGACCAGGCGTTGATCGCTCCCCATCAGACCGCTCGCCTCGTGTCCCAGGGCCACCACACAGGCTCCGGTAAGAGTGGCCAGATCGATCATGGCAGCCGGTTTGAACTCTGTCCGGGCATAATGAAGGGCGTCACAGAGGATCAGCCGGCCTTCAGCGTCGGTGTTGTTTATCTCGATGGTCAATCCCGACAGGGACGTCAGAACGTCGCCAGGCTTATAGGCCAGGCCGTCCGGCATATTCTCCGCAGTCGGGATGACCCCCACGAGGTTCACCGGAAGCTTCAGCGCAGCAGCAGCTTCCATGGTGCCGAGCACAGCAGCAGCACCTGACATGTCGGTCTTCATCTCTTCCATGCCTGCTCCCGGCTTGATGGAGATGCCGCCGGAGTCAAAGGTGATCCCCTTGCCGACCAGAACGACCGGTCTCCCTTTGGCGCCATCTCCCCGGTACTCCAGTACGATCAAGCGCGGCGGTTCTGCCGAGCCCTTACCGACCGCCACCAGGGCGTTCATCCCCAGTTTTTCCAGATCGCTCCGCTCCAGGACCCGGCAGCTGAGACCATGCCGCTCCGACAGACCGTGCGCTGCTGATGCCAGATAGCCGGTGGTGGCGACATTGCCCGGATGGGAGACCAGGTCGCGGGCAAGGTTGACCCCATTCCAGAGGTGTCCGGCACGATCGACCTTACTACGAGCCGACTTGACGCTGACTCCTTTCGGAAGGAGAAGGGTCATTCCTGAGAATGTGAATCTTTCTTTCTTATCCTTTGTCTTATAGATGTCAAAACTGTAGCTGCCGAGAAGAGCCCCTTCACAGACCGCCTCCAACGTGGTATCCCCGTCGCTGAGCAGATGCTGCGACAGTGCAAACGTGGCTACCCGCGCGGTACGCAGCGCCTGCACGGCGCTTCCGGCTGCCTGGCGCTGCCGACCGGCATCCAGCTCCTTCTTCTTGCCGAGACCGACCAGAAGCAGCCGCTCGGCCGGCAGTCTGCCGAGCGTGTCGAGCAAGCGGGTGGCATTGAGCTTGCCGGTGAATTCGCGGTTCGCAGAGAGGCGCTTCAGACAGCCGTCCAGCGCAGCATCTATTCTGATGAAAAGTTCGCTTTCGCCATCCTCAAAGCAGCCCAGGACAAGAGCTGGAGTGGCATGTTTCAGCGGGTTGTCGGAACTGAGATCTATTTTCATGAGTACCTCGTAGTCGTATTTACTTCCATGACGGAAGGATCTGCAACAGTCCGGGAAAGGAGTCGATAATAAAGTTCGCATCAGCCAGTTCTGAGGGCTCGCCATAACCGAAGCTGCAGCCGACCGTCATGACTCCGGCATCCCGGCCGGCTCTGATGTCGTTGATGCTGTCACCCACCATCAGTGTCTCGCCGGGGTGCCGCGCCAGAAGCTGCATAAGCCTGAGGACCGGCTCCGGTGAAGGTTTGCGGCTGCTCATGGAGTCGCCCCCCATGACAGCGCTGAAATATGCGGAAATGCCGAAGTGTTCCAGCAGCATCCGGCAGAGCCCTTCGTTCTTGTTGGAGAGGAGCGCCAGGGTATGGCCTTTATCTGCAAGCAGAGCCAGGGTTTCGGTTACTCCGGGGTAGAGGCGGGTCCGGTCGAACAGGTGGGCTTCATTGTGGGCAAGAAAAATGGCCAGACCGTTGTCGATCTCTTTGCTGCTCTGTCCCGGCAGGGCACGCTCCACCAGGTTGCGGGCCCCCTGGCCGACCATTCCCCTGACCGCCTGTCGATCCAGTGAGGGGAGGGCGGATTCCCGGCGCATGACATTGACCGAAGCGGTCAGGTCGTCGAGGGAGTCGACTAGCGTGCCGTCGAGATCGAGAATGTAAAAACATGATGGAATACAGAGATAAGAGGGGTCGGGCATGGCTGGTCAGTCTCCGAAGCAGATGCCGAGATCACGGCCCGTCAGCACCGTATCGCCGTCGACACGGACGCGTTTCTGCATTCCGAGAGCCTTTTCAAGCGGTACTAAGACGATGTCGGGCGACTGGAGCCCCACCATATGGTCGAATTTCCCCTGTTCGATAGCGCGCACAGCAGCTGCGCCGAAGCGCAAGGAGAGCAGTCGGTCAAAGGTGGTGGGGGAGCCTCCGCGCTGCAAGTGGCCCAGTACCATGGAGCGCGAGTCTTTGCCGGTCCGCTGCGAGATCTCCTTCGCGACATACTCGGCTATCCCGCCCAGGATCACATGCTGGCGGCCTGGCTCTGCCGCGCCTTTGGTGATGACATCGCCCCCTTTGGGGAGAGCACCCTCGGCCACTACCATGATAGCGTACTTGTGGCCGCGCAGCTCGTTCTCCATCAGTTTCTCGCAGACTTTGTCGATATCGAACGGGATCTCGGGGATAAGGATCACATCGGCATTGCCGGAGATGCCGCTGTTAAGGGCGATAAAGCCGGCGTTGCGTCCCATCAGCTCCACCACCATGACCCGGTCATGCGACTTGGCTGTCGAGTGCAGGCGGTCGATCGCTTCGGTGGCGATGCTGACTGCAGTATCGAACCCGAACGTGATGACCGTCCCCCCCATGTCGTTGTCGATGGTCTTGGGAACGCCGACCACCGGCATCCCCTTGGCAGCGAAACGGTGAGCGATGTCGAGACTGCCGTCTCCGCCGACAGCGACAAGGGCGTCGAAATGGAGGCGGCGGAAGTTGTCCATGACCCGGTCGGAGAGATCGCGCTGCTCGCATTCGCCGGCCGCATTGCAGACCGGCATCATGAAGGGGTTTCCCTTGTTGGTGGTGCCGAGGATGGTGCCGCCTAAGCTGGCGATACCGTAGACTTTTTCCGGGGTGAGCTGGATGATCTCCTCGGTGTTCAACAGACCGGCATAGCCGCTCTTGATGCCGTAGACCTCCCACTGCCGGTTGTAGGCAGCCATGGTCACCGCTTCGATAACAGCGTTCAGGCCCGGCGCATCACCGCCGCCGGTATTGATGCAGATCTTCAGTCTCTTTGCCATACAGCGCCTCCGCTTGAACTTAGTAGTTATAAAAGAAACCCACCTGGCACCGCGGTGGGCTATTTAAAATTTTCATGTTCATCGGTTTGCTGTTCTGTCCGTAAGTCTTTTTGACGCTGAGGACCGGAGATAGATCCACACGGATAGCTCATTTCCCGACATTTACGTAGTATGCGCTCTGGATTTTATGTCCGGTTATGACTCCTCTGACAACGCAGATTTTACCGACCTGACAAGTGGAGAGAATCTTTTTTCCTGCATCTGATGCAGTGTCAAAATAGTAACCGCTGTCTTTGCCGGTTTTCAATGTTCCCTTACCCTTCAAAGGTGTTTCGAGAACTCCCTGAACAGTGGCTATTTTGCGGCCAGCAAAAGCATCTGCGCCGGAAAGTACGAGTGTCGCTGTTATCACTGCGATTGCCAGGGATCTTGATCTCATATACTTTTCTCCTGAATGAAATTGGCGGGGAAGTTGTTCTGTAGCGTGATGATAGCATAACGCAGCATGAAACGTTTTCAACTATTTGGATTGCTACTGGTAAAGCCGTGTCAGAACCGGGAAGAGTGGAAGGACAGACCCCCTGGCTCAAAAGATCAGCAGATGCAGCACCCCCCGGAGCAGCACTCCCACCACCACTCCGGCAATAGCCGGGCGCACCACAGAGGCGCAGCGCTGACCGGCCGAGATCAGCACGGCAACACCGACCAGGTCGCAGGGGTTGGTGATGAAACCGGCCATCCGGTTCAGCTCCTGGACCGTGATGGCCCCATCTTTTAACAGGTTGACGGTCACCCCCATCATGGCGGTGCCGCCGGCCAGATATTTGGTGGCAAGCGGCAGCACGGCAACCACCGGAAAGCCGATCAGCCGGAAAGCAGGAGCCAGTAAGCTCTCCAGCACGCCAATAGCGCCGGTGCTCTTGAGGATGTTGACCAGAAAGATCGCCAGGATCAGCATCGGGATCGTGTCGAGGATGACCCGCACCGCTTCCTGACCACCGACGATCATCAGGTTGAGGGTCGTTGTCTTGCGCACCGTGTCCTGAGCGGGCATAAAGGCGGCTTCTGTGTGGCCGGCATCATCGATTGACCGGGCAAAAAGGTAGTAGGTCGACGCAGCCGCTACCAATCCGCCGACGATAGATGTCAGCATGATGACCCCCAGGTTCAGACCGACAGCCACCATAGGGAAGACGACATTGGCCTGGGACAGGGTCAGGATCATGGCCAGGGTAGCTGCAAGCTGCCGTTTCGAGGTGCCGTCCTTCTCCATGATCGTCAGGGTGGCGAGCGGGGCGGCAAAGCTGACCAGGAGCATCTGCATGATGGCAAAGGCGCCGGCGCCGGGAATGCCGAAATGCCGCAGAACCGGCTGGACGATCCGGGCAACAAGGGCCAGAATGCCGCGCGCCTCGATCACCTTCATGATGGCCATCATGATGACCAGCACCGGCAGCAGCACGTAAAAAGCCAGTTCCAGACCGGCTTTGCCGGAGGTAAGCATGATTTTGACAAGCTCTTCCACTCGTTACCTTTCTGTCATTCCCTTCCTGCAGGTTTCGGTCGCCACTCTGTTCCTCTGTCAATCGCCAAAACAGGTATGCACACTGCGGGCACTCTCGATCCAGCCGTGATCCAGCGGCACTGTCTTGCGTTTACCGACGACGTCCTTGAGCGCTACCGGCTTGACACCATCTCCCCTTGCCGCCACCATAACGCCGAAATCCCCGTTATTGATAAGGTCGGCACAGGCTGTTCCAAGACGTGTAGCCAGGAGGCGGTCTCCTGCTGATGGTGTTCCTCCGCGCTGCAGGTAGCCCAGGATCGTCAGGCGTGATTCCAGCCCGGTGAGTTTTTCCAGCTGTTGGGCAAGATGCAGGCTGCTGCCCGGCTTGCAGTCAGCGATCCTTTCCTGGGCCTGCTGCTTGAGCTCTTTCTTCTTGCCACCCTTGGTCTTACCATCTTCAGCCAGTTTTGCGGCGGATTCCCTGGAAATGGCTCCTTCGGCCACTGCGACAATGCTGAAACCCTGGCCGCTGTGGCTGCGCCGCATGATCGCCGCCGCGACCTTCTTCACATCGTACGGTATTTCCGGGATCAGGATGACATCGGCTCCTCCGGCAATACCGGCGCCTAAAGCCAGCCAGCCGGCCTTGTTCCCCATCAGTTCCAGAACGAGGATACGATGATGGCTATGGGCCGTGCTGTGCAACCGGTCGATCGCCTCAGTGGCAATGCCGAGAGCGGTATCGTAGCCAAAAGAGACATCGGTCAAGGCCACATCATTGTCGATGGTCTTGGGGAGGGTGATCACGTTCAGCCCCTGTTTCATCAGATGATAGGCGTTCTTTTGCGTCCCGCCGCCCCCCAGACAGACCAGCGCATCGAGGTGGTGTTTGCGGTAATTGTCGACGATGACGTCGGTCATATCCCTCAATTTGCCGGCAACTGGCATGGCGTAGGGCTTGTCACGGCTCGTGCCGAGAATGGTACCTCCCAGAGTGAGAATGCCTGAGAGTGCTGCAGAATCGAGCCGTTGTGTCCGGTTTTCCATCATGCCGCGAAAACCGTCCCGAAAGCCGATCACTTTCATCCCATAACGCCCCAGCAGCGCCTTGCCAACCCCCCGGATCGCTGCATTCAGTCCCGGGCTGTCTCCGCCGGAAGTCAGGATACCGATCATTTTGCTCATGGCTCGTTGTCCTTTCTTAGGGACTCGGAACTTACCGATACATCGGCAAATTCCAAGTCCCTTATATGTATTCCCGGATCATGTTCTCTGTTGAGAACGCCATCCGTTGGCGCTACTCTATTATGCGCGACTTCGTCAAAAAATCCACCGGGAGGCACCTATATACTCCTGCACCAGCTTGCTTCACCCCCCGTCATACGCTATCTGATTGCGCCCCCGGCTCTTGGCGAGATACATAAGCCTGTCCGCACGGCTGACTATTGACTCGGCTGAATCGATTTCCAAAGACATCGTAGCGCCGATCGATACGGTGACATTCAATCTGTTCTCCTCGACAAGTATGAAGCTTTGCTCAATCAGAATGCGAATGCGGTCAGACACTGACTGAACGATTACGCCGGTTGCTCCCGGAAGAATGACAATAAACTCCTCGCCACCCCAGCGGGCGACAACATCCATCTTTCGCAAGGAATATGAAATTGATTTGGCAACCATAACCAGAACATCATCTCCAGTTTTATGGCCGTAGCGGTCGTTGAAATTTTTAAAGTGATCGATGTCCAGAAATAAAACACCGAACGGGATCGTATGGTTGTGCATTTCAAATATTCGTGTTGAGAGGGTCATTTCTCCATATCTTCGATTACCGACGTTGGTCAGCGCATCCAGATAGGCATCCTGCTTCAATTTCTCATATTCGTGCAATATCTGTAGAGAGCCTGAATTATCACTGAAAATCTCTACTGCACCAATGATCTGACCATTATCGTCGCGTACCGGGGATGTCCTGACAGAAACAGGGACGCGATGGCCCATAGCATGATGGAGAAATACACTTGCCTCGCGCAAATTGCCATCCTGCATTGTGGCGGACAAAGGACACCCTTCCAGACAGAGTTCACAGCCAAGTGGATCTATATGCCGTAATAGGTTATCAGCACAGCGCCTACCGAGCATTTTCTCTTTGGGGTAGCCTGAAATCCGCTCAGCGGCCGCATTCCAGTAGGTGATACGACGCTCGGTATCAACGAAGTAGACACCGTCAAACAAGCTGTCCAGCAGTTTATCACCGGTAATCCTGGTCATTATATATTCCAATGTACTTATAATGGTGATTCAAGGGCTGACCCCTATGGGGGCATCTGTAGAATGCGGACCTGACCCCTTTAGCTTTAGTTATCGTATCCGATTTGATTTACTTTCAATGTTTGGCAACTGACTGCTACGACAATGCATTCGGCAGGTACTCTGCAACCAGTTCCTCCACCATTTCAGCTTGCAGCAAGTCACGTTGCCGTTTCATCGGGTCCCGGTCAGATTGCTCAGCCATCCAGCGTTTGAATCTGGCGAATGCGACCGGGGAGATAGTATTCATCCTCGCCATATGCCCTGTAACTGCGACAATCATGCTGGAAAAACGTGGACCGTCGAGCAGTGCCCCGGCTCTTTTGGCCTGCACAGCATAGAATTCGTCTTCGTCGTCCGTTAACCGAAGCGGATGGGGATCGTTGTCTGTCGCTTCACGCCGGATGATATCGATTTCAAACCCTTTGCTATTGACTGCCGTGTGTTTCTGGTCCGGCCTGATTTCAAAAGTCGCATCAACTTTTTTGATCAGTGCAAGCATGGAGGAATCAAGCTGGCCCATTCGGGTCATAAAGCTGAGACGTTTTCGCGTGTCCATCAGCAGATCAATATCCCTGGTAGAGAGTGCGTCGGCTCGGCCGAATTGAACACCAGCGGCAGATTCATAGGCATACAGCGCATGTGTTCCGATAGTGGTGAAATATTCGGAAAGGCCTGATTTCGCCAGCTTGTTGAGGATATCCACAAGCAGGCGTGGAGCACGACCAATGCGCAGGGCACGGTTCATCCTCTGGTGGCGTTCGAGTTCTCCGGTGAGGTCTGACAATCGTGCTTCGGCCTGCGCCTTGCGGGATATGAACTTTTCGTAGATCGAAACCGTTTCGTCGGAATGCGGGCCAAGGCTTTTCTGGGAATTGCGAGGCGATGTCCTGATCAGATATTCGGATTCACCCTGACGCTTCCAGTACATCCCGCCGCGTACCTCGGCAGCGCTCTTATCGGCATCTTCCCATGCAGTGAAAACAGCCTGAGCATCGATGAACTGACGCCGGGCATCTTCACCAATATCAAGCCAATGGAACTTTTTCCGTGTGATTTTCATGTTATTTCTTTTATACGGAAATAATAACGAAATCAATAATATAATCGTATGAAGCGAAAGTGTGATTCAAGGGGTCGCGTTACGCTCTCACCCTCAGTCTCCTTGAGACTTACTCATCCTCTGATATTTGATGTTTGGTCACGTGCCAGGTTTGTGTAGAATGTGGACCTGACCCTTCAGGGTTCTTCCTACTCCTGTAAGCCAGTATTAATGCCATCTCATCCGAGGTATAGACCGGCATCCTGAATTTCCTGAAATCCTTCTGATTGCGCGTTACGATTGTATCTGCGCCGATATGTATTCGCGCCCTACGCCCGAGGTTTTCTGGTCAGAATTCCTGACAAAAATAACGCCAACAGGGTGTAGGTCAGGAACAGGTAAAACCCCGGCTGCAGGGAAGTGGCATTCGTAGTCAAGAGCACCACTTCCTGGCTTGCTGCTTTTAATTTACCGAATTGGCTGGTAATAATCCCATTAAATCCGGTATAGGCCATAAATATGGCAACTACCATGACATCGGCCATGGACCATTTTCCGGAATGAATGACAAAAAACTTAATCACCGGATTTTCTTTTGCATTGTGATAATTGTAATAATATCCCAATGACGAGGTGATTTTTAACAGGGGGAACAAAATACTGAAGGTGACCAGCAAGACACCGACAAACTTCATCTGCATCGTCTTATGAGTGACCATTATCCAGAATACATCCAGGATGCTTTTGCTCTGGAAATACAATACCTGGTTCTCAAAATGGATAGAGTGCCCCATCAATTCCAGACTCAACTGCGGGATTGTTGCTTCCATATCGATAATGGGCGTGCTCACACCGGTGATCAGCAAAACGATAAGCGACAACACGAGGAGTATATATTGAGAAGGGTGCAGGGGTTGTTTGCTAAAAGCTGACATCGCGAAAAGGATCACTGCCAGCGTGATTAAAAGGATGGTCTCCCAGGCAACCAGATCCTTCAAGATTGATATATCTCTATCTATCTTGATCCGCGCGCTTCCGATGTTCTCAGAAGCGGTCCTGCGCAGGATGCTGCTCAACGCAGAGGTGTCCTGAACATCAAAAGTCGTTTCGGCATACTCCTTAAGCTGTTCGTTCAGAATACCCTTTATCTGACGCTCTGTTGACGGTTTCTTTATCGCATGAATGACGGCATCCGCATATTCAGGAATGCCTTTTTTTATATCTTCCAGATTGATAAAAGTATTGATAAAGGATTGCGCGGTCCAGCCCTTCAGGGTGCCTGCGTTCGCTTCTCTGATTTTTTTGTCGACTTTATCAATGAGGGTATTCAGCAGAACTTCGACATGTTTTCTGAGTAGCTTCTCCTTCGCCTTTGACAGATGCAGCTTATTGATTTCATCTTCTATAATCGGAGTAATTTTTGTTTTCCATTCAGAAATGCTGAGAAAACCGTATTTGACATGGTTGAGTTCAGCATAATCATTTTTGTTTTTCTGGTTGGCAATTGAATTTGAAATAATTCGCTGACATAAAATAACCGAGGCGATAATGATGATTATGGATAAGATCAAGCTGAGCGGTTTCATAGTATTAGCCTTCGTCGTATTAACCAGAGAAGAAGCGTGGGCGGTGAGCGGGATTAGAATCTTCCCCCGCTAAAATAGACACTATAGTTTAAACTGCTTTCTTTCATATTCCAGCGGCGTCATGAGAAAGCAAGCTTCAGTGTCTACCCTTTGACAGAAAACCCTTTCCGTTCTTATCAGTGCTTACGGTGTGACTGCGATCTTGACAACGACTTTGTGGATCTGGTCCGGCGAGATCAAGGGCATATGGGCATCTTCCGGAAAGAAGATGGCAAACGCCCCGCCTGTAACCGCGATCCACGCATCGGGTCTGTCCGCAAAGAATTGTATGTCTGCCTTCGGGTCATAACCCTGGGTTGGCTGGCGACACAATGACTTTGGCTTCCATCCCATTGTATCAGTTCCTGCCAGGATGAATTGAATATCAATATATTTCTCGTGGGTTTCAAGCAGGGCATCTTCGCTTTTGCGGCCAGGTTCATGAGCCACCATCGCATAGATGCGGTCACCATCTATCTCGTATTTCCCCACAGGGAGCTGCTTCAGGTCTGCATGGGAGAGGAACTCAAATGCCTGTGCAAAGCCTATGTAGGAGTCGTAACGGTGTGCATTATCAAGCAGATCCAGAATCATGTCTGTTCCTTCCGATCAAATTATGTGGTGTGTAAAAAACTCGACGGTATTGTTCAAGACCACCATGCTCTGTTTAACCCTCCAGCGTTTTCAGAAAATCCGACATTGCGGCCACATCCTGCAGCTCACGGAATTCCCGATAGCCATCGATACCGTCGGGGTCAAGTCCGCGATAAAAGCGGGGTCTGGTGCTTTTCAGTCCTGAAAGGGCTTTGTTGGTGGCATAATCAGGGTCGTTCAGCTTATCGCCTCTGAGCTTCAGGCCGATGACCAGGCTGAACCCCAGCTGGAACAATCTTTTCAGGTGTTCGCCGGTCAGAATCTCCGCACCCTTTGCTTCATCCCCTTTGCACAGATACTCCAGGGCGATATTAAGGTAGCCGTACACCCGTTCCACCACCGATTTCATCTCGTTCATGTCGGCAAGATGGGCCTCATCGGCCACCAGTGCAGTATTGATCAGGTAATTCAGCTCCATGCGAAACAGTTCCGAATCCATCAGGAGGATGACCCGCTCCAGAAACGTACTCCCGGTCAAAAACAGTCCGGGGAGCGTGGTCGCTTCGACCGCCTGCAGGACCACCTTATTGCAGCCGGGGGTAAACGTGGCCGGGTTGATGCGGGAGTAGATCTCTCGCGCTTCATCAAGGGGTGGAAAACCCAGATCGGCAAGGCGGCCCGATTTCAGGCGATAGCACTCCTCCTCAGATTCGATGTCGATTTCGCCGCTCACGCTTTCCATGAGCGCCGTGTACAGGGGATTGTCAAAACGGCAGACCAGCCCCAGAAAGGTGCCAATCACCTGGGCGTGCCTGGGGTTCTTGAATTTGATCAGGAACACATCGTCAAAGGTGTGGTCCCAATCCGTCTGACGTTCTTCATCGGTATTGAGGTCGCCGATCCCGCCTGCGACAAACAGCTCCCTTCCCAGAAACAGGGAGATCAGATTGAAATCCAGGTGTGGAAGCAGTTCCAGGAAGTGCTCTTCACTCCCTTTCAGTATGTACCCGAGATATTCAACCGCCTTATCTTCCAGGAACGACCAGCCTCGCCACAGCTCCATATCCAGGATGAATACGCACTGCTCCGGACTTGCCAGCCCCAGCAGCTCCATGGCCTCAGGTCCGCCACTCTCCTTGAACAGCCAGTACAGCTCATGTGGCTGCATGCCCCGGGCCAGCTTCTTGTCGTCCGGGTCTGCAATAATCAAGGCGATCCGCTCCCTGGGGTCTAACGCGTCAAGATAGGAGCGCTTGTCGTCAAGAGGAAGTTTGCGGAAACTTTCCTCGTCAAGTTTTACGTTCGTTATCGCTACGGTGCTTGCATCTGCTGAACTTTTTTTCGACATGTATTCTCCTGGTCAAAAATGCTTTTATCGCTGTTTTTGACGTTTGGCGGTGTTGCGTCAAGGTATTGAAGTTCAGTCTCCTTGAGACTTAACCTCAGCTTTATCTTTAGTGGTAGTCGGTGTCTCAGCAACCTTACTCTTCGTTTTCACCTGAGTTGGAGCGGACTGTTGACTTGCAGGTGTTGCCGTTGTCTCTGCCGGGGGTGCCTCTGTTGCTACGACTTCAGTTGCAGCTCCGGTTCCTGAAACTGTATCGCCTTCCGAGTTAGCAGATTCTGCTTTTGCGCCATAGCCATCACCAAACCATCCGGCTCCTTTGAGGCTGAATGAGACTGCAGATACTAACTTACGGACGGTCCCGCCACATTTAGGGCATCGGTCTGCAGGCGGGTCTGAGAACTTCTGACGAAGATCAAATTGGAAGTTACAGGCATCACAGCGATATTCGTAAATTGGCATCTATTGATCCTTTACTAGTAGTTGTTTGGTCAGGCTAATAGTTCTTGATAACTTTACAGGCAGTAAACGTCATTTGCGTAGTTAGGGCTCACTTCTCACACTGAAAATAAATCCGTCCCCATTTTCCCGCCATTTTCCCCGAAGGGGTTGCCGGTTGCACGCTGCATACAAAAAAAAGGCTTCACCTTCGGCAAACCCCCTTCTTTCAACTGTGTCAGACTATGTTTATAGGACGAACTGGCGTTCAGACATGAATGATTTCCTTGGCAATGATCTCCCGCGCCAGCGGCTTCAAGGTACTTTCTATCCCCAGATCAACCTTGCGGCCAAATTCCTGTTCGAGATAACGCCTGACCCCCAGAAAATTTCCCAATGTTTTCCTGTCGGGCAAAAGCTCGATGGCGATGTCGATGTCCGAATCTTCGCGGGCCTTGCCACGTGCGAAACTGCCGAAAAGACCGAGACTCACAACGCCGAATTTCTGGGCGAGCTCGGCTTTGTGTCCTTTCAGGAAGGAAATTATTTCCTTTCGATCCTTAACCATATACAACCCCTTGGTTTTTCTTTGCAGAAGTATACTTCCAGCATAAACAAAAGGCAAGAAGGGCGAGGAGTTCAAATCTGGACTAGACCACAATGGCCTAGGTTTTGTGTAGAATGTGGACCTGACCCCTTTAGGATTTTCCAGCTACTTTTGATTGTTGAAAAATGATGCCTGCAGCGCCTTCTTCGGTTGCCACTGGTAGCGCAATGGTTTCATAAGTTTTTTCACTTTGCCATCTTCAAGTGCACGTTTGAGCCACTCGTTCAGTTGCGGTTTACACACATCCAGGTGAACAAGCATCGCATCAACGGTAAGAGGCGTTTTTGTCGTCAATTCCTGGAATCTACGCAAGAACAGTCCATAAAAACTTCCATTCTCGGGGGCCATTTCAACCGCTGTTATCTGTGTATCTGGCTCCGGTGCTTTGCCAAAACTTTCAACCGAGAGTGCTTCGCAGACCATGTTCAAGGGCTCTTTTCTTTCCGATAAGGACATCTGCGTTGGAGCAAGTGATTCAGCTTTTTGCTGTTTGTGCGCTGCCTGCTGATCGGAAAATTGCTCTCCTGATTTTACCAATGCTGCAATGTCAATGAGTTCTCCCGGCAGCCAACTCCCGCCCATGCGAACTAGTTCGGCATTGCCGGTTGAGAATTCAGAAGACGATTTGACCCAGAGCGGAACCCATTTCTGGCGCAAGTTCTCAATTGCCCCGCTCCAGGTACCTCCCTTGTTTTTGGTAGAAGAAACCACGACAGAAGCGTTGGCAAGGCAGTAGATGTATTTGTTGCGTGACATGGCATTGCCTACATCGAAACCAGCTTCCGGGTTGAACGGTGAAATCAGTGCCAGATTATTGGCCATCAAAGCCTTGCGATATTTGGCCGATGTGGCGGCACGTAGCAGACTGTCGGCCATTACGCCGATTGCAGTGCCTTCATGAGCCAGTGCCCCCAGCATAGCCGCTTCGTCAATACCGCGTGCGCCACCCGACACGATCGAATACCCCTGTGCTGCGGCTTCATTACCCAGAGTTGCTGCAAACTTTAAGTCAGCTTCTGTTGCGTCACGGGAGCCAATGACCGCAATCCCTCCCTTGTTAAGCAGGTTGCGATTTCCACAGCCGAACAATACCGGCGGAGAGTCAGTCTTGAGGAGATGCTTCAAACGACCAGGATATTCGACGTCAGAACGGGTCAAAATCCACAATCCAGCCCGCTGCCATTTCTCCAGAGCCAGAGCCAGGGCGCTGCCGCGATTCAGTAAAAAACGGACCCGATCCAGAGTTATCGTCTTATCGCTCCACCCGGACAGAAAAGAGCCCGGATCATTTCTTACCAAGGCTTCTGGCAGCGTGTCATGATCTTTTAGCCAAAGCGCAAACCGGCCCCACTCGGTTGGCGACAGGGGGCGAGGATCTCCTTTAACCGCTTTTGAAAAATAGGCTGTCAGCAACAATACTGCCTGTGACTGCTCGCTGATATTCATATCAATCTCCGGTACTCGTACTTGCTAACGCAACTGGCCAGACCAGCCCGCTGCCTGCACCGCGTAACAGCGCAGCTATGACAGTCATTGTCCAGGCTGAATCTACCATGTCATCCACCAATAATACCGGACCATTTGGTATGCCGGTAGTTATGGCGAAGACACCGTCCAGATTGCGACACTGGTGATAGCGATTTTGTTGTAGCTTCTGTTGCCGGTTGTCATGTGTCTTGATGACCGCTTCGACAAACGGCAGATTGAGTCGAACTGCCAGACGGCGGGCAAAATCCGGCACCAGTTCAGGATGGTTTCTCGAAGGCACGCATGTTACCCACGCTGGTCCAGGTGTTGGCCGCCAGCGCTCGTTGATCATGTCCGCCACGGCTGCAACCAGTTCATCGCGAAAATGGTTATTGTGCTTGTCTTCTGCAACAATCCGCCCCCAGCCGGCGTCACCCCAGCGGGAAAGAATCCTTCCTGTCTCGGCACGGAGGTTTGGCGGCAGGTTTCCGCGAAAACCATACTGTGCAAACGCTCCGTTAGCTACCTGTTTTTTGCATTCTAGGGGTAGCTCGGCATGTTTCAGATACAATGCCGCTTCAACTGCCAGGCTGTGCGAAAACTCTTCAGATATGACCGGTCGCCCGAGACATTGTGCGCAGCGGCCACAGGGTTTTGCATTTTCGTCATCCAGTGATCTGGCAAGGAACATCATAAGGCAGTCCTGACAGTTAATGTACTCCTGGACCTCCTGCCACTCGCCAGCACGTTGTTGTGTCAGTCGTTGAATGTGCTGATGATCAAGTTTATAGACAACAGGTGTACGTCGCCAGCAAGAACCGTCCTTAATCACAGGTGATGGATTCTCTACTGACAGGAATTTGAGCACTTTAGTAATCTGGCCTTGGCGGAGATTCACTTCAGCTTCCAGTTGACGATCTGTCAGGCCATCACTATCAGCAAGCGCTTCCAGTATTTTATTTACATGGCGTTCATCAGGAAATGCACTGGCCCGGAAGTAATTCTGAATTTCCTCGTCCTCACGGCCAGAAAGCAGTACACCCACCGCGTAGTCTATGGCACGCCCAGCTCTGCCGACCATCTGATAATATGCGACAATGGAACCCGGCGCCTGGTAATGGACGACAAACCCAAGATCCGGTTTGTCATAACCCATTCCCAGAGCAGTAGTGGCTACCAGCACTTTGAGATCATTGTTGAGTAATGCTGATTCAAGGTGCTGGCGGTAAGAGTCGGAACTATCGAACCCTTCAGCTTCTACGCCGCTGTAGTAGGCACTGGCAATGATGCCTTTCTGCTTCAGCCACTCCGCTACTTGATCGGCATCACGCTTGGTAAGGGTGTACACAATGCCAGTACCGGGAAGTTGCAGCAGATGTTCAGCCAGCCATGCCAGCCGCCCGGACTGATCGGGAAGCCAAACAGTTTGGAGGGCAAGAGTTTCGCGAATTAGAGGCCCACGCTGCACCTCGAAATCACCCAGTTGTGTCGTGATGTCGTCAAGAACCCGATTGTTGGCCGTCGCAGTAGTACCCAACACCGCCACGTTCTGCGGCAAATGCTGAAGAACCCTTACGAGCCGGCGGTAATCAGGGCGGAAATCGTGTCCCCAGTCGGAAATGCAGTGCGCCTCGTCAACTACCATCAGGCCAATATGGTTGGCAATCGGCAGCAGTACCGTACTGACAAAAGCGTCATTGGCAAGGCGTTCAGGAGAAATCAACACGGCGTCGGCTTCATTGTTCAGGATGGTTTGGGTTAAGGTTGGCCAGTCGTCCTTATTGGTGGAGTTGATGGATAGCGCCCGAATACCCAGACGATCAGCTGCCTCAATCTGGTTACGCATCAGCGCCAGGAGTGGCGAAACGATGAGAGTCGGGCCAAGACCTCTGTCACGCAGGATGCGGGTGGCGATGAAGTAGACCGAGCTTTTCCCCCAGCCGGTTCGCTGTACCACCAATAGCTTCCTGCGCTGGTTTACCAGGGCATCAATTGCTTCCCACTGGCCCTCATGAAACTCAGCGGCAGGGTTAGATAAGGCGCGGCGCAGCAATTCAAGGGCATCGTTCTGATCAGTGGAAGCTGGCATCAGTTACTCCATATTGACTCAAGGCTAGCGATTCTGCTCGAAATATTTCGGGATCATATCCCATCTAATCGAATAATCAATCAGCTCACGTTCCGTTACATACTGCGGTGCGGGGCTATTTGCAGGTGCAGATAGGGTCAAGTCTCCAATCCTCAAATTTTATATTTGGTAACGCGACCCTTCTGCAAATTACTTAACAACTCAGTAGTTCATTAAAATAAGGCATTCCTATTGAATGTCCGATAAGCCAGCTCAAAGCGTGCTCCTTGACAATTTTATCTTTCTTTGACTTTAGCTGTTTCAGAATTAGGACGATTAATTCTCGGTGATCTTCTTGCCGACCGTTCGATATTGAATGGAACACTTCGCTGACAATCCTTTTTGCCTTTAAGATATCAAGACTCTCTTTCATTACTGCAGTGATAAATTCACTCATGACACGGCTGTTTGAACGTAGATCTGCCGACGGGCCTCCTATTGTTCTAATTAGCCGAGACAATCCATGAGTTAATACAAAATTGTCTTTGCGTGCTTGGCGCATAAGGCAATTGACATCCAGAGAAATGTAAGTATGCCCACTCAATGCAAGCATGTTGATTGCGTCGCAATAATCATCGAGCGGAAGGGAGCCCTCATCTCTCGCTACAGTCAGGATAGGCTGCAACCACACAGCTTGGACCTTAAAAGTCGCTGATGCCCAAGTTCGAAATCCCATGTCGTCAGATAAAAGTAGAAGATTATTTCCATCAGCAGCAACAGCAGGGTCTGAAGCTACGTGACCAACCATATTGATTATAGAGCGAGTATCTTGTGAAAATTCTTTCTTCGGCATTGCTGGAGATATAGCTGCAACTTTATTAACCCATGACATCTCTATTGCTCGATCATCTGCCACTTTCTGTAAGGTTTCTTCCGAGTGTTCTTCAAACAGCAATTGTCCATCCCGCCAACCTAAAAACCCTTTCTGCTTTCCAATATTACGCCTTGCTTCCAATTCACGAGAAGCTATGAGATCAACTACAGATTGAGTTGTATGAATTTTACCGCATACCGCAATAACGGCTTTTTCCACCCCAAGACGTCGAATAGCCGAAAGAGTAATTGCGTCAACCATGCATCCCTTACGGTCATTCTCAGTTAAGATCCTGATTGCTTCATCCCGCTCCTGAAAGAATCCATGGCACACTTGAAACGGTACATTCACTGTTGGGAGGGCACTCCACGCTTCTATGGGATCTTTACCAATAAAAGCTGCAGCAAACGAAAGAGGTAATGCCTTTGATTGATACTCTCCTAGAAGGCGTTCGTGGACTTCAGCTTGGGCCTTGGTAATGGCACGTATATCCTCAAACGGGTCCTGAGCTTTGTGATCGATATTAAATCTCAACAAGCCCTCTGCATGAGGAAATCGCTCATTAAATTGCTCTAGGGAGCTGTGGAATGCGTCAATGTAAACTGGCTTAATCTGGCGAACTTCGACTGGCTTTGCACCGATTCGATCTTTAAGAATAAATTTAGAACCTGGTTGCTTCCCTATTAGGAGTATAGCAAGATCACTTTCTGGGCTTAATCGCTCATCTTCGAAGAATTGATGCTTCTGTCTTTCTATGCGATACTTTCTCTCACCACCTTCAGTTAAAAGCGTTACTACAGTATTCTCGGCGACGATTGCAGCTGAAGGCATCACTGAGGCAATTACTTCATCAAAGAGTATGAGACTCTGATACGAAAGATGAGCTTTTGGCTTATCCCAATTGTCCATTAGCACAGCATACCCGTATTCTAGGCCTTTTTTCGCTTCACCGTAGTGGGTAATCATCGCTGCAATTTGAATACAAAGCTCAGGGGCACCAACTAGATTTTCTAAGTCCAAGCCATTTAATAATTGTTGAATATCGGCTTTTTGCCCGGATCGTTGCCAAATTCCAATTCGGGCAATTATCATCTGAGCGTCGCTTGGGTTGTATTTAAGATATGTGCAAATTTTATTATCTGCATTCGGATCGCCGGTGTTAATTGCTAATATTGCATCAGCTCTCCGAAACCAATCGGTACTGCGGAGGTCTGTCGAAATTGCGTCCAAAGTCTCATGTGCCGTTAACCAGAATCCTGCATTAATACAAGTTGCAATTAGGATGTGAAGCCCTTCATTTGCTCGATCTGTAGCGACACGCTGCTTTAATAAATCTACTACCGCCTCGTCTCGACCCAACTTGAGTGCTTCGAATGATAGTGCTAAACGTGGCAGCAGGTTTGCCTGAGCGTCAACTGATCGGAGAACTTCTTCAAATGCGGTGATGGATCCTTCAGTGTCACCAACAGCACGAAATGTCTGTATCTGCAATATTCGGAGAGAAAAACTATCAGGCTTTAATGCAACTTGCTGGTTAATGATATTAATAGCAGCTTGTTTATCACCCTTAGATATATATGCTCGTATACGGACATCCAATAATCCAACTCTAACGTGCTCTGGGAATTTGGTTTCGTCTGTTTCGATAATCAACGAAATTGCGTCATCTAACTTCCCTGTAGCAGCCAGCGATTGCGCAAGCAAGCCTACTGCCTCAGGGCCTATTGGTTTGTCAGGCAGCACTCTGAGCGTTTCTGCTGGATCATTTTCTGAGAAAGCAATCAGCCCACGCTGAAGCTTGAGGTTTTCAACATCTGGGAACTGCTTAATTGCGGCATCAAGAATTTCCTTTGCTCTTTCAAGATCATCAACAAATCGAAGTGCTAGTGCAGCATTATGTGCAAGGGACGGAAGCAAAGCATATCCCTTATCTATGGCATCACGTGCTTCTGAATAAAGTGTTTCGACTGCGTCAGTAACTTCGCTAGAGGTGAATTTCTTAAGTTTACCTCCGACAATGGCATCGCGATCTGTGCGCACAAGTTCATCAAGCACAGCCTCAGCTGCGAATTGTCTAAGTATGTGACAGTCTGTGTGCTTTCTTGCAGACGATCTTGCGATATCAACCCAGTGCGGATTTTCCCGGCATCTTAAGAAATGCACATAAGCAATTGAGACTTCTATAGTCGTACATAGCTCCTCTGGCACGTCTCTAAGTGGATCATCGCAGGAACTGTCTTTTATTAAGGCCTGTATTAATGTCCCTGCCGCATCAGCGTTGCTTTTGTCTTCTACTAACAGTTGTTTTGCGAGTTTAGCTGCTTCATCGTGAGAATTCAGCAATAGTAGGCCTGTGGCTTTATTTCTTCGTGCATTTTTGTGTTCAGGGCACTCATTATAAGCATTCAAAAGCAATGTCCCTGCTTCAGCCTCCTCGCCTAACTTTAATCTTGCGGAAGCTATTCCTACTAAAATCCTGTAGCGCTCGGATCGGCTTGCTTTTGACCATTCATCTGTTTTGAGTTTTATAAGTTGAGCATGAGCTGCTTTTACATGCCCATCATCCAATAAGCGCTGAAGGGCTGTAATCTGGCCGTGTAAGGGAGTATTTTCGTCGTTTTCGTTTAGGGAAAGGTGTGAAGGATTTGTTGTTGATGGCAAAGTCCCATCCACTAATCTATCCACTGACTTTTTAAAACCTTTAAGCTCAAGGGTTAGATTTTTAAAAACTTCTTCGACGAATGGATTCCATGTTGGATCGAATGCCTTCCATGCCTTGTCGTACTTTGATGCATAATCCTCTATCTCATCCCACCCCCATACTGAAACGTGAATTGGATGAGAAGTTCCTTTCAGTTCATTTGTGATGAGTCGAGCACACTCTTGATTTTTTTGATCTCTAGGAGCTGTAGTGACCAGAATGAATTCTGAAATTCTTGGTTTGAACGCCTTTGCTTTTATTACTTCATCACGAAGTTCCTTTTCGGTTACGCTATTTTCAAATTTCTTTTTACATTGAATTCCTACAAGGCAATCGGAGTTTCTATAGCCGTAAATATCAACTCCATTCTGTTTTTGACCTGATCTGCCGTTTTGCTGTGTGTTTGGGTAATCAAGCACACACGCAATCAGCTCTCGCATCTTGTTTTCGAAGTCTTGCCAGTTCTTGGGTTTTGGTAAAGAAGTGCTAGAAAGAGACATTATAAGGACCTATGGCTACAGTAAATTGACGAAGTTGTTTTAACTCAGTAGAAACTAGGTTTGGTACCATTTGGAGATATTCGTACTGAGTAGTCTCCTCCCATCTTTGCTGAGTTCCCAGTTACGACAATTGCATTATCATTTTTGTCATATTTATAAGTTTGCCACTTTGCATTAAAGCCTAAGTGATGCGTTTCAGCTTGGAGAATTCCCTTAGAATATATACTTATATCACCATCAGACATGCCATTTCTGAAAATATGAACAGTACAATTCTCACGCTCAATACCACGCAGTTCTGACTTGTAAGAAATCAAAGCTGTGAACAAGAAATTTCCTTCAGGCGAAACGGAAAAATTAGTAGTATCTCGCCATTCATCTCCGAAATCGTATATTTCTTTGAAGTTCTTCAGCAAGCTAACTCCCTTTAAATCGATGTTGTGGGATTATATAACTCTACTTACCGTCTTTACTATTTTTAATCTGAATCCAGTTCCAAAAAAGGGGGATCGCTCTACAGCGAACCCCCTTTTTTGCTTTATGTCAGACCTACTTTACGCACATTCACTATACCCACACACATGGCAGACCGAACAGCCACCTTCATGCTCCACCGGCCCGCCGCATTCGGGGCAGGCGCCGCGTTCGTGGCTGGTCTTTTCGATGCCGGTGTCGTAGCCGGCGGCGTGCATGTGGGCCTGGATCGCCTTGGCTACTGCGTCGGCGCAGGAGAGGACCTTGCTGTCGCCGAATCCGGACGGGCAGTGGCAGGAGATGCCGAGGAGCTGCTTGACTACGTTTCGGGCCTGGATGCCGCTTCGCCAGGCGAGGGAGACCAGCCTGCCGATCGCTTCCGCCTGTGAGGCTGCGCAGCCGCCCGCTTTGCCCATGGTGGTGAAGAGCTCGAACAGCCCCTGCTTGTCCTCGTTGACCGTGATGTAGAGCGGGCCGCAGCCGGTCTGCATCTGGTATGTCCACCCTTTGAGCGCTTTCGGACGCTCGCGCTTGTAGGAACCTTTCTCTTCTGCCGCAGCCACCGGCGCCTCCTCTACCTTCTCCTCCTTCTTGCCGGTGGAGAGGACCTGCTCGTCGCGGGAGCCGTCACGGTAGATGGTGACCCCTTTGCAGCCGGACTGGTAGGCGAGCCGGTAGACTTTCTCCACATCATCGACAGTCGCTTCGGAGGAGAAGTTGACGGTCTTGGAGACGGCATTGTCTGTATGGAGCTGGAAAGCGGCCTGCATGGCGATATGGTCTTCCGGGGTGATATCGTGGGCGGTGACGAAGATGTCACGCAGGTCTTCGGGGATCGCGGTGATGTCGTGGATCGTGCCATGCTCGGCGATCGCTTCCATCAGCTCCTGGGAGTAGAACTCACGCTCCTTGGCGATCTTTTCGAACAGCGGGTTGACTTCGACGAGGATGTTCTTGTCCATGACCTGGCGGACATACGAGACCGCGAAGAGCGGCTCGACACCGGAGGAGGAGTTGGCGATGATGGAGATGGTGCCGGTCGGAGCGATGGTGGTGACGGTTGCGTTCCGGATCGGTGCCAGGCCCGGCTTGTCATAGATGGAGCCCTTGAAGTTCGGAAACGGACCGCGGATCTTTGCCAGTTCGCGGGAAGCGGCATGACCTTCGTCATTGATGTACTTCATTATCTTTTCGCCGAGCGCGATCCCCTCGGGAGAGTTGTAGGGGATGCCGAGCAGGATGAGCATGTCCGCCCACCCCATGACGCCGAGGCCGATCTTCCGGTTGGAGCGGGTCATCTCGTCGATCTGCGGCAGCGGGTAGTTGTTGACTTCGATGACGTTGTCGAGGAATTTCACGGCCAGCTTGATGACCTCCTTGAGCTTGAACCAGTCGACATCGCCCCCTTTGATCATCCTGCCGAGGTTGATCGAGCCGAGATTGCAGGATTCATAGGGGAGGAGCGGCTGCTCGCCGCAGGGGTTGGTCGATTCGATCTCGCCGACGAGCGGGGTAGGGTTGTCGCGATTGAGCCGGTCGAGGAAGATGATCCCCGGCTCGCCGTTCTCCCAGGCCTGCTTGACGATCCGGCTGAAGACCTTACGGGCATTGAGGGTGCCGCAGGGCTGACCGCTGCGGGGATTTTTAAGGTCATACTCGTGGTCCTTCTCGACTGCTTCCATGAATGCTTCGGTGATGCCGACCGAGATATTGAAGTTGTTGAGCTGCTTCTGATCGGCCTTGCACATGATGAAGTTCATGATATCCGGATGATCGACCCGCAGGATACCCATGTTGGCGCCGCGGCGGGTGCCCCCCTGTTTGATGGTCTCGGTGGCGACGTCGAAGACCCGCATGAAGGAGAGCGGGCCGCTGGAGATCCCGGTGGTCGACATGACGACATCATTCGCCGGTCTGAGGCGGGAGAAGGAAAAGCCGGTGCCGCCGCCGGATTTATGAATAAGGGCGGTGAATTTGACAGCGTCGAAGATCTCCTCCATCGAGTCGCCGACCGGGAGCACGAAGCAGGCGGAGAGCTGCCCGAGTTCGCGACCGGCATTCATCAGGGTAGGGGAGTTGGGGAGGAATTCCATGTTCGCCATGATGGAGTAGAAGCTGTCGGACAGTTTCTTCACATCGGCTTTTTTGTCGAAGACCGTGTCTGCGGCAGCTATAGTATCAGCCACCCGGCGGAAAAGGTCTGCAGGCGCTTCCAGAGGTTTTCCGGTCAGATCCCTTTTCAGATATCTTTTTTCAAGAACGGTTACTGCATTCGGAGAAAGTGCGGGTTTGAAATTCCCTGAAGTTTTGGCTGGCATGATCGGTATCTCCCTGTAAACAGATATTAAAATGGCTTTCACCATATTTGGTGTCTGCGGGCAAGGTTAACCACAAGATATATGGGGTGTCAAGCTGTTTTGTATTAAAATTGTAACTCATTGAATACACATATAATCCACTCTGAATACCGATTCCTCAGGTATAAGGAAAAGGATTAAAATGTTCTGTATCTCGTTTACAAAAGAGATACTTTGTGCTAGAAACGTCAAATGCAAAATCACAATGAAATTAACGCCCCGGTGTGCCCCGCCTGCGGCAATGATACTCTGCAAAAGCAGATCGACGCTTTACGGGGTCTTATAGAAGTAGCAAAAACCGTCGTTTCCACCCTGGATCTTGATACACTCCTTCAGGCGATCATGGTCAGCGCGATGCATTATGCCGAGACCCCGGCCGGGAGTGTCGCCCTGTATGAAAGCAAGAAGACGGAACTCACCCTGCACGCTCACCGGGGGCTTTCAGCCGAGTTCATAAAGGTCGAAAGATGGTGTGTCAATCCGGGCGGACTCACCGAGCAGATCCTCAACTCTGGCGAGATCTTCATCGTCGCGGATACTGAAAAATCCCCGTTCTTCCATAACCCTGTTGCGATCAAGGAGGGTATTCGCTCCCTGATATGTGTGCCGCTGGTGTATCAGGACGATATCGTCGGTATTCTGTATCTTGACGACTTTATCCCTCGCGATTTCGACCGGGGAAAGCTGGAACTTCTCTCCATCCTTGCATCATTTGCCGCCCTTGCCATTCACAATGCCCGTCTTCACAACAAGACGAAGATGATGGCGATAACCGATTTTCTGACCGGCCTGTACAATCACCGTTATTTCCAGCAGATCTTCAATCAGGAGCTTGGCAGGGCACGGCGCTATCAGAAGGTCATGTCACTTGTCATCCTCGATATTGACAACTTCAAGGCGTTCAACGATAAATACGGTCATGCCGTCGGTGACAGGATTCTTGCAGCGATCGGCGAGATCATCAGCAGGTCTCTCCGGAAGATCGACTTTGCCTTCAGATACGGTGGAGAAGAGTTCGTGATCATCCTTCCCGAGACCTCACTGGAACATGCGATCCTGACGGCTGACAGGCTGAGAGAGAGAATCGAGCAAGAAGCCTCCGCATCCCTCCCGGAAATCCAGAGCAGCAGCATAACGGTTAGTGCCGGCGTTGCCTGTTATCCGGAAGACGGCACAAACCGCGAAGAGCTCTTCTCCCTTATGGATTCGTATCTGTACAAGGCCAAATCCATGGGTAAGAACATCGTCTGTCACTCCACCTTCCCGGTTTCCTGAAAAGAAAGTGTCTACATTGTTCTCTTGTGCACGATACCTGCTACCTTGCGTCTTTCTCCTGATCATCATCCAGATGAACACTCCTGCTTATGCAGATTGGACATTGTCCTACCCATTCTATTCGGAAGAAGCTGCATCGGCCCCGAAGAGTCAGCCTGCTGACACTCCACCTGCTCAAGCTCCGAAACTCAACGCTTCTGTTGTCCAGCCGCCTCCGGTTGTCATACAAACGAAAAAGCCGGAAGTGGCCGTGCCCCCTGCATTCCAGGTTGTTGCTGCCAAGCCGAGACTTCTTGCCGCCTTCATTCCGTCGATCAGGCTCAGCAGTACGATTCTGGGTGAAGATACCGAGTGGAGCGGAACAGTTCATATTGAAGGGATGGTGACTGTTCCACCGCAGACGACCCTTACGGTCATGCCTGGTTCGAAGATCAGATTCAGTGAGAACTCCGGCATACTTGTCTATGGAAGGATCGCTGTTAAAGGGACTCCTGAAAGTCCGGTCTACATCTCATCCCTTTTTGAAGAGCCGCGTCCATCTGACTGGAACGGTATCTTTCTGATCGGGACGGAAAAAAACAACCTGTTTGACCATCTCGTTATCCAAGGGGCAGATACCGCTATTCTGGCCTCTTTTTCACAATTCGAAGCAAGCGGTATCAGGATTGAAAACTCTTCTACGGCTCTGCAACTGACCGATTCGATTGTAAAAGTGAAAAACTCGGCAATCTCGACCTCCGGCTTCGGAATTCACTCGGTCAAAAGCGAGGTCGACCTCGAATCCGTGACCTTTGAAACGAACAGAAGCGCACTTTCTTTTCTTTCTTCTGCTGTTTCAGCTGTGAATCTACGGTTACGACACAATTCGGGTACGGCATTTACTGCTGAAAAATCGCAGCTCAAGCTTGACCGGATCCTCTTCTCCTTCAATCTGAACGGCCTCAAGACAACCGCCTGTGACGGATCGATCACAAACTCACGTTTCATCTCGAACAGAGAGATCGCAGCCTCCTTGACCGGTTCCAACCTGAAGTTCAGCGATAATCATATCTCCGGCAGTCGGGTCGGACTTCATATTGATGATAATAACCCTACGGTCTGGAGGAATTCCATTTCCGCTAATAGCAGTTATAATATACTCTATCTTGGCGAGGAGAGGCTTTTTGCCGGTGGCAACTGGCTTGGGCAGAATGTCGCGGAGATGCGTGAGCTTCTGGTATTCAGCAAGCGCCCGGGTGCACTGCTGACAGCGCCGCTTCTTGCAGCTGACCCGCATCCTTCTGCCAGGCAGGACAGCACAAAGGCAACTGACTGATGTCGATCTATCTGGATAATGCCGCGACAACTTTTCCAAAGCCGGAAAGTGTCTATCAGGCCATAGACAGAGCCTCTAGAGAAGTCGGCGTTGCCCCGAACCGGGGAGGCTACCGCCAGTCTCTCGATGCCGCCAGAGTACTGCTTGATACCCGCGAGTCGTTGGCTTCACTGTTCGGAGGCAGTGACTCTTCACGGTTCATCATCACCCATAGCGCTACTGAATCATTGAATCTCGCGGTAAAAGGTCTGCTCCGCAGCGGTGACCATGTCGTCACGACCTCCATGGAGCATAATTCACTTGCCAGACCCCTGCATGCAGCGTCAACCTGCGGAAGCGAAGTCACCTGGGTCGATGGCGATACGGACGGGAATGTCTCGACAGAAGCTATCCTTTCAGCGCTCAGAAAAGATACCCGTCTGGTTGCCATGACCCACTGCTCCAACGTCACCGGGGCTCTGAACCCGATCGAGGAGATCGGCCACCATCTGAAAGAGAGAAATGTCCTCCTTCTGGTCGATGCAGCGCAAAGTGCCGGCAGTGTGCCGATCGATATAGAGAGGATGCAGATCGATCTTTTAGCCGCCCCCGGCCATAAAGGGCTGTACGGACCCCAGGGGACCGGATTCCTCTACATAGCTTCCGGAATCGAGCTTGAACCGATCATTCTGGGAGGGACGGGCAGTTCATCAACCGACCTGACCCCTCCGCGGCATCTCCCTGAAAGATTCGAGAGCGGCACCCTCAATATTTCCGGGATAGCCGGGTTGAAAGCCGGTCTGGATTTTGTCCTTTCACAAGGTGTCGAGCAGATCCGGAACCATGAATTTTCGCTTCTGAGTCGGTTGGTACATGGGTTATCATCAATACACCGGGTGGTTATCCATAACAGTGACCTTACAAAGCCGAGAGGAGCTGTTCTCTCTTTCACGATACAAGGGATGGACCCCTCAAAAGCCGGGTTTTTACTCGACAGTGAATTTGACATCGCCGTTCGTGTGGGACTCCACTGTGCTCCGCTGGCACATATGACGATCGGTACATTCCCTGAAGGGACTGTCAGGGTGAGCCCCGGTTTTTTTAATACCGAACGTGATATCGATATCTTCCTTGGTGCTGTTCGAGAGATCGTAGACCGGGAAGCTTAAGGAGGAGTTGGAATGAATAGCCGGAAAACAGTTCTCGGTTTACTGCTGATGGCGATTATAGCCGGATGCTCGATCACTCCTGAAAAAGCTGTTACAAGACAGGAGCTCTACCGGACCAATGTGTTCAGTGAATTTACCATCAAGGATTCACCTGAAAGCGTCCTGGCGATTCTCAACCGTGAAGGTGAGGCGGTCCTTGAAGGGAAGAATCGCCTTGGCGACGAATATTTCATCAAGATACTGGCCACAAACTCGGGACTCAAAGTCCGATTATATGCCAAATAAATGACTCGGAATTAACTGATATTGGTTAGTTCCGAGTCCCTAAGAGAGAGAGCCAAAAATGAAAACTTTTATTCTCGATACGAATGTACTGCTTCATGACCCTCATGCTCTCTACCGATTCGAAGAGAATCTGATCGTGATCCCGATCACGGTTATTGAAGAGATCGACAGATTCAAAAAGGATATGAACGAGACCGGACGGAATGCCCGCCAGGTCTCACGCCTTCTTGACGCCTTACGGAGTGAAGGTTCTCTTTCGAAAGGTGTGACTCTTGAGTCAGGAGGTACGGTCCGGGTCGAGGTCTATGAAGCGAGGGCGATGAATTCACTGCCGCCGGATCTCAGGTCGGACAGTGCAGATAACCGGATCCTTGCAGTTGCGACCGAACTCAAGGAGAAAGGGGGCTCAGACGCTGTCATACTGGTTTCCAAGGACACGAACCTCAGGATAAAAGCCGATGCGCTGGGTGTCATTGCTGAGGATTACGAGTCTGACAAGGTCGAGATCGAAGAGCTCTACTCCGGGATGTCAGAGCTGCTTCTGACTGCGGAACAGGTCGACCGTTTCCATGGGCAGGGGTGGCTTGACGGAGTCAGCGATCTTCTTCCCAACCAGTTTGTGACCTTGATCGATGAGACCAACTTCAATCATACCGGAATCGGGCGTTTCGATGCTCTGAAAGACCGGATACTACCCCTCCGCAAGGCCGGCAAGGACGGCATATGGAGCATCTCACCCCGGAACCGTGAACAGTCTTTTGCGATCGATATCCTGCTCGATGACTCTGTAAAGCTGGTGACTCTTGTCGGCAAGGCCGGTACCGGCAAGACTCTTCTTGCCATAGCCGCAGGTTTGCACAAGGTTGCCGAGGAGAGTGTCTATAATCGCCTCCTTGTCTCCAGACCGGTCTTCCCGATGGGGAAGGATATCGGTTTTCTCCCGGGTGATATCGAAGAGAAACTGGCCCCATGGATGCAGCCGATCTTTGACAATGTCGAGCTTCTCCTGTCTGGTCATGAGACAGAAAAACGCCACAGCAAGGGGTACAAGGAGCTTGTAGCGATGGGGATCATGGAGATCGAACCGCTTACCTACATCCGGGGAAGATCCATTCCCAACCAGTTCATGATCGTTGATGAAGCTCAGAACCTTACGCCTCATGAGATCAAGACTATTATTACCAGGGCAGGTGAGGGGACCAAGATCGTCCTTACCGGCGACCCCTACCAGATCGACAATCCTTACGTCGACGCTTCAAGTAACGGTCTTACCTATCTGGTCGAGCGGTTGAAGAGTCTTAAGATCTCGGGACATGTGACGATGATGAAGGGCGAGAGGTCGGAGCTCGCCGAACTGGCCGCGAACCTTCTGTAAGTCCCACTTTTCGCGCAGTGAGCGGGTTACCCTCAGTTGGTGCTTGTGCGGCGTAGCTCGCGCTACACCTCCGCGCCCACCTTCGGGATGCCCCGCTTCTGCATCGAAAATTGTGACTTATTTATAAGCGTAAACCTTTTCTTTTTTAACAGGAATTCATGCTTTTACTTTGTATCGAGACATCTTGTGATGAGACCGCTGCGGCGGTGGTAAAGGACGGTCGTACCGTCCTTTCCAGTATCGTCTCGTCCCAGATAGCCGTTCATGCCGAGTACGGGGGTGTTGTTCCCGAAATAGCCTCCCGCAAGCACCTGGAAGCCATCCTGCCCGTTATCGATCAGGCTCTTGTCGAAGCGGCTGTTTCCATCGAAGATATCGAAGGGGTGGCAGTGACAAGAGGTCCGGGTCTTATAGGTGCGCTTCTTGTCGGTGTGTCAGCTGCCAAGGGAATCGCGACTGCTGCAGGTATCCCCCTTGTCGGCGTGAATCATATTGAATCGCATCTGCTGGCTATCCAGCTGGATCACTACGTCGAATTCCCGTATCTAGCCCTTGTCGTCTCCGGTGGGCATACTCACCTCTACGAAGTGACCGGTATCGGCCGTTATCGTACCCTGGGCCAGACGATAGACGACGCTGCCGGTGAAGCGTTCGACAAGGTCGCAAAGCTCGTGAACATACCCTATCCTGGCGGAGCGGTGATCGATCTCCTTGCTCTGGATGGAGACCCGAAAGCCATCAATTTCCCCAGGCCCCTTCTTTATGACAAAACGCTAAACGTCAGCTTCAGCGGGTTAAAGACCTCGGTCATGACCTATCTGAAGCGAAATCCGTCAGCATCAGACCCTGCAAACCTTCCTGATCTCTGCGCCTCTTTCCAGGCTGCCGTATGTGATCTTCTTGTTGCAAAATCAGCAGAAGCACTTCTTCGAACAGGAATGAGCCGGCTGGTTATTTCCGGCGGAGTTGCCTGCAACAGCGGTCTCAGAAGCTCCATGAAAAGGATGTCAGCAGCAAACGGGATAGATCTGCATTTCCCTTCACCACTTCTCTGCGCCGACAATGCTGCCATGATAGCTGTCCCCGGAGACTTTTATCTGCAGCGTGGATTTTCTTCTGCCGACTTTGATGCTGTTCCGTCATGGCCGCTTGACTCCATAAACTTTCCTTCAGATCGAGGCTGAACATGACTTCCATGAAAGCCATCAAAATGCTCGGGCAGAACTTTCTTGTCGACAGTAACGTCATAGCGAGAATTATCGATCTGGTAGCTCCTGCTCCCGGTGATCATATTCTGGAAGTCGGGCCGGGGCAGGGGGCGCTGACACGTTCGCTTGCAGCCTCAGGTGCCAGGGTGCTTGCCATTGAGCTGGATCGACGTCTGGCGCCGATGCTCTCCAGAGAGTTTGCACAAAACCCTCTGATTGAAGTGATCGAGGCCGATGTACTCAAAGTAAATCTCCTTGCCGAGCTTTCCCGGTTTTCTTCATCAGGATGGAAGGTCGCAGCAAATCTCCCTTACAACATATCTTCACAGGTCCTGATCAAGTTTCTTGAAACGCCGACACTTTTCTCCGATCTGTATCTGATGCTGCAGAAGGAGGTCGGTGATCGGCTTGCTGCTCCGCCGTCATGCAAGGAGTATGGTGTCCTGACTCTTTTCTGCCGTCTTCATTTTGACGTGACCAGGGAGTTCATCGTCAGACCCGGCTCCTTTCATCCTGTCCCGAAAGTCGATTCTGTAATACTTCGATTCAAGGCTCTGCCGTCACCGCGGGTAGATGTCGGTGACGAGACCCTTTTCAGGAGGGTTGTCAAGGCCGCCTTTGCTCAGCGACGAAAGACCCTCTGGAACTGTCTCAAGTTTGCCGGTTTTCTGTCTGATGAAAAGCTCAGCGGTATCCTGGCGAACTGCCGGATCGATCCGGGCAGGAGAGGGGAGACACTCTCGCTGGACGAGTTTGCCGCTCTTACGAGAGCGATAATTGCCGAGACCCCTCAGGCAGGGAAATTAGTAGAACCGTTATGCTGAGCTGTGCTATATTTTATACTTATTTTACCTGACGATATGGAGTTGAATTATGAAAATTTCCGTAATAGGAAGCGGTTATGTCGGGCTTGTTGCCGGTGCCTGTTTTGCCGAGAGCGGGAACAGTGTCATTTGTGTAGATATTGATGAAGCCAAGATAGAAGGACTGAAGCAGGGGATCATCCCTATATACGAACCAGGGCTTAAAGAGATGGTCCTGAGGAACAGCGCAGAGGGCAGGCTTTCATTTACAACCGATCTTGAGAGCGCGGTCAAGAGTTCCCTGATAAATTTCATCGCAGTCGGCACACCTCCGGGTGAGGACGGATCTGCAGATCTCAAATATGTGCTCGGAGTGGCAGCAAGTATCGGCAGATATATGGAGGGTTTCAAAGTCATCGTCGACAAATCCACCGTACCGGTGGGGACCGCCGATAAAGTCCGCGCAGCAGTTCAGCAGGAGCTTGACATCCGTGGTGCAGCGATCGAGTTCGATGTCGTTTCCAACCCCGAATTCCTCAAAGAAGGGGCGGCTATAGACGATTTCATGAAGCCGGACAGAGTCGTCATAGGGACTGACAACGTCCGGACATCAGAGATCATGAAAGAGCTATATGAACCATTCATGCGCAAGAACAACCGGTTGATCGTCATGGATATCCGCAGTGCAGAAATGACCAAATACGCTGCCAATGCCATGCTCGCCACACGGATCTCCTTTATGAACCAGATAGCCAACCTCTGCGAACGTATGGGAGCTGATGTCTCGGCTGTAAGAGACGGAATCGGGTCCGACTCCCGGATAGGCTATGACTTTCTCTTCCCCGGCCCCGGATACGGCGGGTCATGTTTTCCCAAAGATGTAAAAGCCCTCATAAAGACCGCTGAAGAGAGCCACTACGACTTTCTTCTCCTGAAAGCCGTTGAAGAGGTCAATGAAAAGCAGAAACAGGTACTCTCCGACAAAGTACTCGCAATACTCGGCAATTCCAGCAGCCAGCAGCCCCTTGCTGGAAAGACCATAGCATGCTGGGGGCTCTCCTTCAAACCACGGACCGATGACATGCGCGAAGCTCCTTCCCTTACTATCATAGAGAATCTTCTGGCAGCCGGAGCAAAAGTCAGAGCTCATGATCCTGAAGCACTTCATGAGGCAACGAAATTTTTCGGGGACCGGATCGAGTACAGTCATAACCAGTACGAAATACTCGATGCTGCTGATGCTCTTGTGATCATCACCGACTGGAGTGAATACCGGACACCTGACTTTGAAAGGATGCTC
>VFJK01000065.1 GCA_009886125.1 Geobacter sp.
CCGGTAAACCTGCAGCTGAAGCGCCACCTGCGGTTGCCGCTCCCCCTGCAGATGCGAGCAAGCCTGCAGTTGAACCATTGCCAGCGAAATAGTCGCTAAAACGGCAGCCGGGGTTTTCCGGCTGCCGTTTGTTCAGTTATGCAGAGACACGACGGTGACCCCGTTGCCCCCTTCGAAGCCCTCTCCCTTTCGCAAGGATTCTACCTGCGGACTTCTGGAAAGATGTTCCCTGATTCCGCGCATCAAAGAGCCGGTCCCTATCCCGTGGATTATCCGCACTTCTTTCGAGCCGTTCAGCGTACAGTTGTCGAGGTATTTGTCCATGACACTGATGGCCTCATCGACTCTGAACCCGATCAGATTGAGTTCATATTCTGTTTCAGGGTCGAGGCGCTTTGCTGAACCCTTGCTTTTATGCTCTCGTTTTATTGAAAGTTCTGTGACTGGAGCTGAGACCGCTGAGAAGGGGAGCTCTATCTCCATGCTTCCGGCATTGAGTCTGACCCGCTTCTGTTTTTTGTCGACAGCCAGAACCGTTGCATTGTGACCCAGCACCGGTACAAAAACTTTTCCCCCTGCAGTTATCGCTTCAGGTTCAACCAAGGGTTGAGGCCGTATCAGTTCAAGTTCGGTCTGGAGCCTCTCTTCGACAGCAGCGAGCGCGCCCGTACTTTTACGGCTGCGCTCTCGCCTCGCCTCTTCAAGGATTCTGTTAAGCTCCGCTTTAGCGGAGTTTACAAGCTCCTTTGCAGTAATGATCCCTTTTTCACGGGCCTCGCGCAACCTTGTCGCAACGCTGCTCAACCCCTCCTCGACGGATCTTTCTTTATTCGCAATATCAGCTTCACGTTGCAATAGCTCACGGTGCAGCGACTCGTTTCTGGTTCTGCTCTCTTTCAGCTCTGCGAGAAGAGAGTGAAACTCGGATTCCATCCTCCCGACCAGCTCCCCTGCTTTATCAATGATCCTTTGCGGAAGGCCGCATTGCCGGGCAATGTCAAGTGCATGTGACTGCCCCGGTTCACCGGTAGTCAGCCTGTAGCCCGGGGAGAGAGTGGTCCTGTCGAACTCCATTGCACCGTTTATCATGCCCTGACTTTTCTGTACAAATGCCACAATATCGATGAGATGCGTTGTGGCAAAGACCATGCACCCTTTTGAGGCAAGCTCGGCAAGCGTGGCACAGGCTATAGCAGCTCCCTGAACTGGGTCGGTGCCGGTTCCCAGCTCATCAAGGAGAATAATGGTATGTTCATCCGCTTTCTGCAGGATCATCGATATTTTTCTGATATGGGAGGAGAACGTCGATAGGCTTTCCTCGATCGACTGGTCATCACCTATATCCGCTGCAACAGCCGCAGAAGCCGAAAAAACGGAGTTCCTGCCAGCCGGGACCGGGATGCCTGACTGAGCCATGAGCGTCAGGATGCCGACGGTTTTGATGGCGATGGTCTTCCCGCCGGTATTGGGGCCCGTTATGAGAAGCGTCCGTATGCCGGAGCTGCTGCCGAGTTCTACATCCAGAGGCACTACCACTCTGCCGCCACGCTCTTTCTGGTAGAGGAGCAGTAACGGGTGATAGCCGCTTTCGATTCTTAATGACATCGTGGCTGTTACCTGCGGAGTTGCAGCATCGATCAGGGTGGCAAAGGAGGCGAGCGAGTTGAGGAGGTCGAGTTTTATAACAGCTTCGAAGTCGGCAAGGATCAGATCAGAGTCCTCCCTTATCCAGCCGGTTATCTCTCTCAGTATCCGTATCTGCTCGGCCTTCTCTTCAGCGCTCAGGTTCTCAAGCTCGTTCACCAGGCCGATGACTTCTATCGGCTCCATGAATGCGGTCTCGCCGGTCCTTGAGACGTCATGGACCACTCCGGGGACCATCCCCTTCGAGTCCATCCGGACCGGAATGACCCACCTGCCGTTTCTCTGGGTGATAAAGTCATCCTGAAGGAATATGGCGGTCTCTCTCTCCCGGACGATCTCCTCGAGCCTCTTTCTGACCCTTGAGACCAGGCTTCTATGGGATCTGCGCAGATTGAAAAGCAGATCTGAGGCGGTGTCGAGGAGCCCGCCGTCTGGTGCGATCGTCCGTTCCAGCGGGTCAAGTATATCCGGAAAACCCTGCACCTCCCGGGCAAGTTCTCTGATGAGGGGGATGTCTGTGCGGTATTGAAAGAGTGATGACAGGTGCTGTGAGACCCTCAGGAGCGGCATCAGAAGTGACAGCTCTTCAGGGGCTAATGCAGCCCCATCGGGACGGGCAAGCTCCAGAAGCTCTCTGATGTCGTCAAAGGGGGCGAGTGGCAATCTGATGCCGGAGAGGGCGAGCGATCTGATCTCGTCGATCTGGGCGAAACGCAGCTTTATCTCTTCAAGTGACGGGATCGGGGACAGGGCCTTCAGGAGCGGGATAGTTGCTGGTGATTGGGCAAAAAGCGATATCCGGGCCAGTATTTTTTCAAATTCAAGCAGATGCAGTGTGTCCTGGCTCATGGCGCCTCTTCTTTTCTGGATGATGATCTTCTTTTTGCACGCGATTTCTGCTTTCTGATCCGGTCTGCTTCCAGGCCGGCTTTCGTAGGAAGCCCTCTGGCAGCGGCAATTTTCTCAAGCAGTTCCCTTCGAGCCAGAAAACGATTGATCGATTGGCTCCGGTCTTTCATGCACTTGACCTCGATGCCGGTCGGCAGGTGGACCAGCTGTACGCAGGTTGAGCTTTTGTTGACGTGCTGCCCCCCCTTTCCGGACGAGCGGATAAAGCTCTCCCTGATCTCATTCTCTGTCACATCGAGCGTTTTCATCTGCTCTGACAGGAGTCTCTGCTTCTCTGGTGATACGGCAAAAGTGACCATGCGCTCAAATCTCTTGATAGGGGATACTGCATGATACCTTCAAGCCGGGCATCTGCAAAGCGGCTTTTGCACCCCGGTTCGAAACTTGTCAGCGACCTGCTGTTATGATAGTGTCCCGGAAGATGAAAATTTCAATTATCATACCTGTGAAGCCCGGTGGGGCTGTCGCTGCTCTTGAAGCGCTCCGGAAGCTCGAACCCGGATCCCCCGACCATGAGATCATCATTGCCGAGGGGAAAAGGCCGAGCCGTCAGCGCAATCAGGCTGCTGCGACTGCAGCGGGAGATCTGCTCTATTTTCTTGATGATGATGCCGCTGCTGCGCCTGATTCACTCAAGCGGCTTGCCGCAGCTTTTGCGGATGAGAAGGTCGTCGCTGTCGGCGGCCCGTCTGTAACCCCTCCCGGTGATTCAATGTTCCAGAGGTCTGTTGCGAGAGCCCTCTCTTCTTCGCTTGGAGGGGGTGCTATTCGCAATCGTTATCGTCGCCATGGCAGTTTGCGTGACACGGACGACAGCGAACTGATCCTCTGCAATCTTGCTTTCAGAAAAGAGGTCTATATCTCTTATGGCGGTCTTGATGAAAGGCTCTATCCGAATGAGGAGAACGAGCTGATCGACAGGCTTCTTGCTTCAGGTGCACGCCTGCTCCATGACCCTGATATGTTCGTTACAAGAAGTCAAAGACCCACGCTCAAGGCATTCATCAGGCAGATGCTTACCTATGGCAGAGGAAGGGCTGAACAGTCACTGCTCAGCAGATCATTCAGTCTCAAACCTCTGATCCCGGTGCTCTTTGCCATTTATATTGTTTCTCTCGCACTCCTGCCCCTCTGGTGGTGGTACTTGCTGCCAGCCTATGTGTATTATTCGATGGTAGCCTTCTACGTGCTTGCTGCTGCGGAAGAAGGGATAGGCGTTGCATTGCGGCTCCCGATGATTTACACTCTACTTCACTTCTGCTATGGAGCCGGTTTCATCACAGGGCTTCTGTCGCCGCGGTATAAAACTGCTCCCGGAAGCCAGGAAGATGTATATTTGCGACAGGTAAAACGATTCAGCTCCGACTGGTGAAATGATTATCCCGGTTTTGCCTGGTCGGCGATATAGCGTAGAGAAAGTTATCCCCGGAGATTATTGACACTCTATCAGGCAGCGGCGATCAGCTCTGACTGCCTGATAAAACAGCCTTTTTCCGTTAGCCGCAGATGACGTCTGCAGTAAGGGGTTTTTGGCGTAATATTTGCTTAAATATCATATCTACGTTTCCGTACTATGAATCAGCCCGAGGAGGATTACATGAAATTCAGGTCACTAATGACTGCCATCTGCGTACTGGCCGCGGCGCATATCGTATCTGCCGCACCGTTTGCATATATCGCCAATACCGGTACAAGGAATGTTTCGATAATCGACACGGCTACAAACGGCATCACGGCAACTGTGGCTCTCCCGGACGATAATGCAGACACGTCTCTGCACCCCAATGCGTACGGCATCACCGTCGGCGCTTCCGGGCAGTATGTCTATGTCGGCCTTAAGGATACCAATGAAGTCGCGGTCTTGGACGCTGGCACGAATGCTGTTGTCAAGAGGATCACACTCGGGGCTGATATCCCTGGCGGATTGGCGGTAAATGCCGCGGAAACGCGACTTTACGTTACCAGCACCATGAGCAACACCCTTATCGTCATTGACATAAGTTCCGGTGCTCGCGAGGTAGGTCGTGTCAGTCTCCATGGTGATTCACTCAGTAACCCTGAAGGTGTTGTTCTGAACGCTGCCGGCACCAAGGCATATGTTGCGAACTCAACCAAGGATTCCATCGCAGTTGTCGCGACTGATGAGACCAACAACGTTTACACACGGTCCTCGATCATTGCTGCAGGAGCAGGATCCTATCCGATGGGTCTGGCGCTCTCTTCTGATGGTACAAAACTGTATTTCGCCAGCATGAACGGCAATGCCGGGGTGGTAGACATTTTTACAAATTATGTGATTTCACGAAGCGCTATTCTGGACGCTACCAAAGAGGTTCCGCCCAACTCATCCACGGCAACTGGTACAGCCACGTTCATGTTTAATCCAGCCAAAACAACTATTACAGTAGCCCTGAATACTACAGGATTGACCAACGTCACCGCCGCAAAAATCCTTTCCGGCACGGCAACCCAAAACGGTGGAGTCATGTTCACACTCTCTCCAACAACTTTCACATCGCCACTGACCAGGTCCCTTACCAGTGCTGATCTGGATTCGACGTATACCGCGTCTGGAAAAACCTTTACCGATGCGGTGAACGCCATTCAGAGCGGTGATGTATATGTCAACGTTTATACTGTGACTAATGTCGGCGGAGAGATTCGAGGGCAGATCGGTCCCCATATGACGACAGATTTTGGGAACCTCTCGATTGCCATCAATCCAGTCAGCAGTGAGGTGTATGCCCCTTCCTTTGCAATGGATCAGCTTTTTGCCTTCAATGGTCTCGGCTTCCCACTGTCTAGTTCACCTTATGCCAATGCTACCGGTCCAAGGGGAGTTTCGGTGAATCCTCTCGGAACAAAGCTTTTCGTTGCCATGAACATGGATGACACGGTGAAGGTTTTTGACACGGCAAGCCTGACAACTGCACCTGCATCCGTAGCCCTGCCTGTTGGTGCAAAACCGACAAACCTCGGTAATTTCATCGGACCTGCAACGCAATTCACCATAGCAGCCTCCGCCGGTGCAGGCTGCACCATAACACCGACCGGGACTGTGCCGGTCACCGCTAAGGGATGGACATTCGGCATTTCCGGGGACGGTTGCAAGGTCCTGGTTAATGGAGCTGACGTCGGCTATCCAAGTACCTATAAGATTTCGCCAGTTACTGACAATTCCCAGACAATAAGTGCGAACCAGTTGGCTGGCACCTATTACAATCTTATTATCAGTCCTGCTGTTACAACCAGTGTCAATGGCTACCTCGTGAGTAATCCTGCAGGCCTTAATCAGAGCACGACAACCGCTCAGTTCCTCAGTGGAACGAGCCCAACGGTAAATGCAGCTTCTGGTTTCAAGGCTATCAACTGGACCGGTGTCTGCGCCGGGACACCAGATGGCTCGGCATGCAGTACACCATTTACGAATCTTGGCGCAAACAAGACTTTCAGCGCAACAGTAATAATTAACAATGGTGGTCCATTCTTTAACGTAACCAAGTCTGAATACTATCAGACCATTGCTACAGCAACTACTGCTACCGCTGGTGATTTCATCAAGATCTCTACTGCTATTACTGACCTTACCACTACCGGTTTTACCGTGCAGGCCAAAATGAGCAGCCAGTGGAATAAAGACGATTACAGCCAGAAAGGTACGTATACGCCGCTGAAAGTTACCATTACGGATGGTTCTGTTATAGCAGACGATCTGGTCCTTTAAGGTTAAACGCGAATCTGATACCGAAAGGGGGCTGAAAGGCCCCCTTTTATTTTGTCCGGAAGTCCCAGGAAGAGCAATTTTCAGACTAAAAGAGGGGCGACATGAATCCATGTCGTCCCTCTTTTTATGCGGATAAGGAAAGAGAATCAGATGATCTTGTTCAGCGGATACTCAACTATCCCTTCTGCCCCAAGTTCCAGGAGCTTCGGCACGATCTTCCTGACATCCTTTTCAGACAGAATGCTCTCTATCGACACCCAGTCCGACTTGTACAGATGAGAAACTGTCGGGGCCTTCTGACTCGGGAGGACTTTGGTGATCTCCTCTACTATGCTTCCGGGGGCGTTCATCTTGATCCCGACCATCCCTTCTGCTGCAAGTGCCGACTGAAGGAGGGTGGCGATCTGCTGGATCTTGGCCTTTTTCCATGGGTCTTCCCAAGCTGACCTGTTGGCGATCAGAACCGGAACTGACTGCATGAGGTCGCAGACGATGCGCAGGTTGTTTGCCCTGATCGTCGAACCGGTCTCGGTTACCTCTACAATGGCGTCACAAAGCCCGTCAACAACTTTTGCCTCGGTAGCGCCCCAGGAAAACTCGACAGTGACCGGGATCCCTTTCTCGGCAAAGTAACGCTTGGTGAAGCCGACAAGTTCTGTCGAAATTGTAGCTCCGTGCAGGTCTTCGGGTTTCTGCACCGGCGAGTCCTGGGCAACGACCAGAACCCAGCGTACCGGGCGGCGGGAGACTTTCGAGTAGACCATCTCGCAGACTTCGACGACATCGGAATCATTCTCACGGACCCAGTCGCGCCCGGCTATACCGACATCTATTGTCCCGCGCTCAACATACTTTCCCATCTCCTGCGGCCGTATAAGCTTGCAGTTCATCTCTTCATCATCGACTCCGGGGAAGTAGCTTCGGGAGGAAATGCTTACCTTCCAGCCTGCTTTCCGGAAAAGATCGACTGTTGCATCTTCGAGGCTCCCCTTCGGGATGCCAAAGTTGAGTATGTTGCTCATTTCTTGTAAACCTCCGCCGGGTCAAAGAGCGGATTGGAATGCTCTACCCACGCCCCGTTTTCCCATTTTACATAAAAACAGCTCCTGTTGCCGGTATGGCAGGCGGCAGGCCCGTTCTGCTTCACCCGGATGACGACAGAGTCGGTATCGCAGTCGGTATAGGCCTCTATGACATCCTGGGTGTTCCCTGATTCTTCACCCTTCATCCAGTACTTGTTGCGGGTCCGACTGAAAAACCAGGTCTTGCCGGTTTCAAGTGTCAGGTTAAGGGTCTTCTCGTCCATGAAAGCAACCATGAGGACATCGCCTGTTTCGTGGTCCTGAATGATGGCAGGGATCAACCCCCCCATCTTTTCGAAATCGATCTTTAACATATGAATACCTTTTTAGTAAATACGTGACAGTGAGGGCTGTTTCTCGCTACAACGCTTCCGCTTTAGCGTCGATGGAGGTTTGTTCGCCTGATGAGAAGATCAGCGGCACTATCAATTGTGGCAGCATCTGGCCATGTGCTCCGGCTGTTTCCGCTCGAAAAAGCCCTCACTGTCACGCATTCAGGTTTAAGAAAAAAGGCGGCACAGGTAATCCCGCACCGCCTTATTTGTTATCAGTGATCGGTCAGTTTAATCAGCCTTGGTCACAACAACCTTGAACGCGGCACTGACTTCCGGGTGGATCTTGACAGGAACAGTATATTCACCGGTCTGCTTGATCGGGTCAGCCAGGTTGATCTTTTTACGATCGATATCAATGCCATGTGCCTTCAGCTGCTCGGCAAGTTCCATGTTGGTGACCGCTCCAAAAAGCTTCCCTTCGTCTCCGGCCTGATGAACCAGGTTCAGAACGATAGCATCGATCTTGGCGCCCAGTGCTTTTGCCAGTTCCGTCAGCTTGTTCTTTTTGTACTCAAGCTGCCTCTTGGCATGTTCGAGAGCTTTAGTGTTCTTCTCATTTGCCAGCAGCACAAAGCCTTTGGGGATGAGGTAGTTGCGGGCATAACCGGGAGCGACCTTTACGACGTCGCCGATAGAGCCCAGATTTTCAATGTTTTCCTGCAGAATAACTTTCATGTTTCCTCCCAGCCTGGTTACAGGTTTTTTTGTTTAGGGGCTCTGAAATCGCCCCAGATATCGAATACTCCAAGAAACGCTATAGCAAGAACAAGATACGGCTGAAATGCGAGAACCAACCAGAATATTACTCTTGCAAGTGAAGGTACTGAAACGCGCTGAAAAAAAGCCAGTACAACTGCCAGACCCTGCAACAGATAGATGAAACCTAAAACCACCAAAATATTGAGTGCTACCCTCTTCAGGTCGGGTTGCGGGACAATCATTGAAAAACCGGCGCCGATAAGTATCCAGACGGCTGCATCAGGGTTCCTGAAAGAAAGAAACGATTCAGGCTGAGGCAGCTGTGGAAGTCTTTTAGCTGCAAACCGGAACAATACTGTCAGGTTCAGTGCTGCCAGCAAGCCAAGTGAAACAAGCAGCAGTGCCGGAAAGACGCTTGCTATGAGATGCCCTGCCTGCCGTATGCCGCTCGTCAGCATGGCAAGGTCTTCCGCTGGCAGACTTTGCTTGCTGTAGATCCCTATAGCCTGTTCAACACTTGATTCGATCCCTTTGACGAGCAGTCCCTGAAGATCGACTCCTGTCCATGTTCCGTACGCAACAGCCAGTGCGACGATCAGTAGAAAATCAATGCCGACCGAATATGCTGCTGACTTTGCCGCCCCTTTTCCCTGCATGTAGAACAGCGGCAGCAGAAACCCTATCAAGCCGGACTGCATGACATAGAGGAGCGGAGCCGCCCCGTCCTGCATGAAGACAAGTACTGACAGGGTTATTGCAAATACGCCTGCTCCGGCTACCGCTCCATGCCTGATGTGTAAATAGATTGCAGGGAGCGGGACAAAAAGGCCGGGTAGAAGTCCGATTACCGGAAATGTCACGTAAGCAAGGAAGAGGGCCAGTGTCAGGACTCCACCTTTGATTGCATCGAGCGCTAGCTCTCTGCTAGGCGTGATCATCAGAGCAGTGACCTACGGTAGAACGTGCGTGCCGGCAATCGGGAGAAGAGCGATGTTACGAGCTCTCTTAATTGCTTCTGTAATCTCTCTCTGGTGCTTGGAGCAGTTTCCGGAGATCCTGCGCGGAACGATCTTGCCGCGTTCTGTTATGAAGTAGCGAAGGGTGCGTGGATCTTTGTAATCAATACCTACCTGCTTGTCTGCACAGAAACGGCAGACTTTTCTGCGCTGAAAAGGTCTTTTCTTCCTTGGCCCGCTTGGGCGCTGCGAACTTCTTTCGTCACTCATTGTATATATGCCTCCGTCAGTTTACTCGTTTTCAGATGCAGCTTCCTCAGCAGGAGCTGTCTCTTCGGCCTCAACCGGCTTTGCCGGTGCAGCAGTCACTGTGTCTTTGTCCAGCTTGACGGTCTGGTAACGGATTACCCGGTCATCAAGGCGGAGACGACGCTCCAGCTCTGCAATCAGTGCTGCATCTCCATCGGTGCGAAGATACATGTAGCGGCCACGGGCGAGCTTGTCGATAGGGTAGGCAAGTTTGCGAATGCCCCAATCTTCAAGTTTTCTGACGTCACCATTCATCTTTTCGATGACTTCGTTGATCCTGGTGGTGAGAGCTTTATTCTCTTCATCAGCCAGATCCGGTTTGACGATATAAATCGTCTCGTACATCCTGATCATTTATGAAACCTCCTCACGGTTTATGTTTCGCGTCTTGGCTGCGAAAACAGTTAGCCCCGGTCCCACCCGGAGCAAGGAGAAGCGGCCCCAATGGCCACTCGTAGGAATCGTAACTTTTAGCATAACTGTACATGAAAAACAAGAACTTAATGTATCACCTGAATCCGTGACAGTGAGGGTCTTTTCGAGCGGAAACAGCCGGGGCACATGGCCAGATGTTGCCAAAATCGATAGTGCCGCTGATTTTCTCCAAAGCTGAACAAACCGTTGCCGACGCAGAAGCAGAGGCGTTGCAGCGAGAAAGAGCCCTCACCGTCACGGATTCAGGATATCAGACATTGAACCGGAAATGCATGACATCACCGTCCTGAACGGTATATTCCTTGCCTTCGAGGCGCATGAGCCCTTTTTCCTTTGATCCTGACTCTCCGCCCGAAGCGATGTAGTCGTTGAAGGCGATGACCTCGGCACGGATAAAGCCTTTTTCAAAGTCGCTGTGAATGACTCCCGCAGCCTGAGGAGCTTTTGTCCCTTTGGTAATGGTCCAGGCTCGTACCTCTTTTACCCCTGCGGTAAAGTAGGTGATAAGTCCGAGAAGCTCATAGCCTGAACGGATAAGGCGGTCCAGGCCGGACTCTGCCAGCCCCATTCCGGCAAGAAACTCACTTTTCTCATGTCCATCAAGCTCTGATATCTCAGCTTCGATCTTCCCACAGATGGTGACAATGCGGGCACCTTCCTTTGCGGCGATTTCCGCAACCTTGGCAACAAAAGGGTGCTTTCCTTCCAGATCGTCCTCGGACACATTGGCAACATACAGAACAGGCTTGTCCGTCAAGAGGCACATATCTCTCAAAGTGATACGTTCGTCCTCGCTATCAGCCAGACCAAGTGCCGGCTTGCCGGCTTCGAGAGTCTTTTTTACTTTCTGGCAGAACTCGTTATCTTCCTTCGCTTTTGTGTCACCGCTCCTGGCCAGCTTTTCACCCCTCAGCAATCTTTTCTCGACGGTATCAAGATCAGCAAGAGCAAGCTCAAGCTGGATTACCTCGATATCCCTCTCAGGGTTCACGCTGCCGTCTACGTGCACGACATTATCATCGTCAAAGCAGCGGACAACATGGACGATCGCATCGACTGCCCGGATATGCCCCAGAAACTTGTTTCCAAGGCCCTCTCCCTGACTTGCTCCTTTTACAAGGCCGGCAATATCGACAAACTCTATCGTTGTAGGAAGTATTCTCTCGGGAATTACAATCTCAGCAAGCTGCTGAAGTCTCGGGTCCGGAACCTGTACTATACCGACATTCGGGTCGATGGTGCAGAAAGGGTAGTTGGCGGATTCTGCGCCTGCCGAGGTCAGAGCATTGAAAATAGTTGATTTGCCCACATTTGGAAGTCCTACTATGCCGCAGTTAAAGCCCATCTGTTATCCTTTTGTCAAATCAGGTTTTTGTTGTTGTACAAGCTCATACTCTTGGGAAGACCCTCGACTATAAGCATTTCAAGGGCGTCCACCACGCCGTCGACAATTTTCGGCAATTCATTCATCTCATCTTTGCTGAAATTGGTGAGGACGTAGTCTGCCATATCTCCGTGAAGCGGTTTTCCTATCCCGATCCGCAGGCGTTTGTACTCACCGGAACCCAGCTCCTGGTGAAGAGATCTAAGGCCGTTATGACCGCCATGCCCTCCATCAGCTTTCAGTTTTATCTGTCCGAACGGGATATCCAGCTCATCATGGATGACGATGAGATCAGCTGTCGTAAGCTTGTGGAAACGGAGCGCCTCGGCAACGGAGCGACCGGAGAGATTCATGTATGTCTGCGGCTTCAGAAGCAACAGCCTGTTCCCTTCGAAGTCGCCTTCTCCGTAATAACCGCTGAAGCTCTTTCTGGTGGTCTGAATGCCGGCCAGATGGGCAAATCGATCCAAAACTATGAAACCCGCGTTGTGGCGGGTCCATAAATATTTAGGGCCGGGATTACCCAGCCCCACTATGAGTTTTGCAGCCATGTTATGCCTCAGGGGTTACGACATGGTCATCAGGCTTCAGCAACTACCTCTTCCTTGCCTTTTCCGATAATGCTGACTATTGATGATTTTGGGTCATCAATAAGTTTAACGTTTACAGGGAGCTGGACTTCTGAAAGATGTATGGAGTGGCCGATTGTCAGAGCGGTCACATCGACATCGATATGTGCAGGTATGAGAGCCGGAAGGCACTCGATCTCAACGGTGTGCTTGACAAATTCGAGCAGGCCGCCATCCTTGACGCCTTTGGCAGTACCTATCAACTTGATCTTGACTTCAACACGCACTTTCTCATCCATGTTTACCTTGTGAAGGTCAACGTGGCGGGGTGTCCCTTTGATAGGGTCAAGAAGCATCTTGGCGACGATAACGACAGCTCCGTTCAGGTTGTCAGCTCCGGACAGTGTGATAAGCGAGTTCTGCCCGCCAGCACTCTCGACCGTTTTGACAAGGTCACGCTGATCGATGCTGACCGATGTGGAGTTGAACCCTTTACCGTAAACAATACCCGGAATTCTTCCGGCAGTGCGAAGCTTGCGGCAGATACCTTTGCCGGTCTTTTCCCTTAATTCTACCTTCAGCTCTTTCATACTCATGATTTCCTCCAACTAGAGAGTTAAATATATACAGATCAGACAAAAAGAGAACTAACTGATTCATCCTCGTGAATCCTGCGAATAGCCTCTGCAAGAAGTTCCGATACAGGCAGGATCCTGATCTTGTCGAGATTCTTCCCGTTCTTCGGGAGAGGGATTGTGTCGGTTATCAGGACCTCTTCTATTTCAGAGTCGTTAATGCGGTCCAGCGCCGGTCCGGAGAGCACCCCATGTGTAGCACAGGCGTAGATCCTGGTCGCTCCATGCTGTTTCAATGCGCCAGCGGCCTGAGTAAGCGTTCCGGCCGTATCTATCATGTCATCAAGAATAATGGCAATCTTGTCTTTCACATCGCCGATCAGATGCATTACTTCAGCGACATTCGGCCCGGTCCGGCGCTTATCTATAACTGCAAGTGTGCAGCCGAGTCTTTTTGCAAATGCCCTGGCCCGTTCGGTTCCGCCGGCGTCAGGTGATACCATGACGATCTCGTCAGCACTGAATTTCTTGTTCAGATGTTCAAGGATGACCGGTGCAGCGTACAGGTTGTCTACCGGGATATTGAAAAAACCCTGGATCTGCCCTGCATGGAGATCTACAGTCACAACACGATCGGCTCCTGCTGTCGTTATCAGGTCGGCCACGAGTTTTGATGTGATCGGTGTGCGCGGAGCGGCCTTTCTGTCCTGCCGGGCATACCCGTAGTAGGGTATTACTGCGGTGATTGTAGCGGCGGAAGCTCTTCTGAGCGCATCCATGATGATCAGAAGCTCCATCAGGTTATTGTTGGTAGGGGCACAGGTAGACTGGATAATGTAGATATCACGGCCACGGACATTTTCTTCGATCTCCACCATTATTTCGCCGTCGGAAAAGGTCTTGACCTTGGCTTTTCCAAGCGGAAGGGAGAGGTTCTCGCAGATTTTTTCTGCCAGAGTTCTGTTCGAGTTGCCGCTGAAAATCCGTATTCTATCTTGCATGGGTTACCAACTTTTAGGGCGGCATTTCGCCGCCCTGTTTTGAATAGTGGCTGGGGTGCCAGGATTCGAACCTGGGAATGCCGGAATCAAAATCCGGTGCCTTACCGCTTGGCGACACCCCAATAAGGCGACCGGGAGATGCCGTGCTGAAGTTTACTTATATCGTCGCCGCAACTGCTGTGAACCATCCATTGCCTGCAGGTATTGACTGAATCGCATTCCGGGCAGCATTTCTATCAGCAAAAATGCCGAAAACAGTAGCACCGCTTCCGGACATGAGCGCCCCGGCAGCACCTTCAGACAGGAGCTTCTCCTTGATCCTGGATATCACCGGATTTCGTTCGATAGTCACCGCTTCAAGGTCGTTTGAAAGTATTTCTGATACATCTGCTGGCGATTTATAGAGAAAAGGAAGTGTAGCTGCGACTTTTTCGGTTGTCAAGTTCAAATTTCGGAATGCCCAGGATGTGGCAACATGGATCCGCGGGTTTACCAGGGCAAGCCAGAGTTCCGGTATTCCCTCAAGAGGGGTAAGAATCTCGCCGACGCCTTCGGCAAGAGCAGGTTTCTTGAAGATGAAGAAAGGGACATCGGCTCCGAGTTTCAGGCCGATAGCCATCAGCTTTTCATCGGTGAGCTCTGTTTTCAGCAGCTGATTCAGGCCCATGAGTGTCGAGGCTGCATCACTGCTCCCGCCGCCGAGACCTGCAGCTACCGGGATCTTCTTTTTCAGTTTGATCCGGATGCCGGTTTTGAGCATGGAGAGGTTCAGGATCTCACTGGCGGCACGCCAGACAAGATTGCTGCTGTCTGCCGGGAGACCAGCTCCATCACACACAAGCTCTATTCCCGGCTCGGATTTCAAGGAGATCTCGAGCTCATCGCAGAGGTCGATCCGCTGCATGATCATTCTCAGGTCGTGATAACCGTCTTGTCTCTTTCTCAGAACATCGAGGCGAAAGTTTACTTTTGCGGGCGCCCTCAAAAGGAGAGGTTCTCTCACCTTCTTATGACCTTGCGTTTCATCCCGCCTGTCATGGAAGCCATCTGCTGCTGTTTCTGGAGGGCTGCTGTGTTCTCAAGGTGGAACTGATACCAGGTCTCGCCGTAGCCGGTCATTTTCATCCGTTTCCCGTCTTTCAGGAGTGCAAGGTTCAGAGAGAGCTGCTCATCACCGGAGATCTTTTTCAGGCCTTTTTCAAGAACTTCTTTCGCTTTGTCCTGATCTCCGGTTTCGCAGAGGCAGTATGCGTAAAGCGCCCAGATTAGAGACTCTTTGGGACTGCCGATAACCGCTTTCTCGAAAGTCTCCTTCATCTGATCTTTTTTGTTCTTTTTAAGGTAGTAGACGCCGAGCATCCCCATGGTTACCCAGTTCTTGAAGAAACCTTTCTGCAGGTAGGGAAAGGCACTATTGAAGTCACGCTTGATGTAATAGAGCATGCCGATCGAGCCGTTAATCTGCCCACCGACATAGATCTGCCACTTTTCATACTGAAGCGCTTCATGTATCTCCTTGATGGCCCTGTCTACAAGCTGGACCTGCATCTCCCTGCTGGATACCCGCTGGGTCTGGAGATCCTTCATTGCTCCGGAAACGATGACTTCGACCTTTTTCATTATTACGCGGGAGATCAGATAAAATGATCCGAGCATAACAACAGTTGCGGCAATGAGAGCAATCCACCATGACAAGGAGGCTGCAAAAGCGATGGCGGCATAGGTAATGAGCCCCAGTATGGTGGAGATTACGATGTTGTACATTTCAGGTGGAATCCTTTTTGATGGGTTAAAGTGTTATCCGTTCTCTTTTGAAGAGTATTTGGCGACAATGATTTTCTTGCCGGGTTTCAGGGCGACTTTTTCGGTCAGATTGTTCCATGCGGAGAGCAGTGTAGCGGTAACTTTGAAGCGTTTCGCAAGGGAGTAGAGAGTGTCCCCTTTTTTAACGATATAGTAACGGTTTTCGACAACTTCAGCTGGAGTTGCCTGCTCAGGTGCCGGTACCGGGCTGTGCGAAGGTTTCATCTGGACAGGTTTCTGGACAGGTATGATGAGTGTTTTACCCGCGACTCCGGAGCCGGATTTCAGGTGGTTGAGCTCAGCCAGCAGTTCCGGAGTGGTGCTGAAACGCGCAGCCACGGATTTGAGGGTATCCTTTTTCTTTGCCCGGTAACGACTGTACGTTACTTTTTCTGTATAGCGCTGATCATCAGTTATCTTTGCATATTCAGTAATGAACTGCTCTTTCTTCCCTTTCGGCAGTTTCAGAAGGTAGTTCGGATAGTTCGGTGGGGTACACCATCTCCGCAGTTCAGGATTCAGCTCTTTCAGGGTCTGATAGGGAGTATCAGTAATTCTTGCTATCAGCTCAAGGTCCGTGCGCATCGGTACTTCGACCGTGTCCAGATCCATGGCAGGAAGGTATGCGATATCAGCGAATCCGTATTTCGCAGGCTCCTTTGCAATGATCGCAGCTGCAAGCATTTTCGGGACATAATCCTTAGTCTCCCGCTTGAGGTAGGACCCTTTGGAGATCTCCCAGAAATCCCGGGTGTCGTACATGTTGATCGCTCGCAGGATCTTGTTTTCTCCGGCATTGTAGCCTGCTGCAGCAAGATACCAGTCGTTTTTGAAAAGCCCGTAGAGCTCCTTCAGATAGAGAGCCGCGGCTACCGTCGATTTGATCGGATCACGGCGTTCATCGATCCAGTCGTTTATCTTCAGGTCGTATCTCTTGCCGGTACCGGAGATGAACTGCCAGGGGCCTACTGCATTTGCCACTGAAACAGCATGGGGTGTGAAACCGCTTTCGATCATCGCCAGATAGACCAGATCTTCAGGCATCCCCTCTTTGCGGAGAATCTCCCGCATCATGGGGATATAACGCTCTGAGCGTGAGAGCCACCTGGAGAAGGAGCTGTGGCCCCTGTTCTGGAAAAAGTCGATAAAGTAATTGACCTTGCTGTTCAGTGTCAGGGGGATGTCGGAGCCCGGAAGCTCTTCTTTCAGCAGGGTGATGTCAAAATCAGTGACTGCTCCGCCCTGCTGCGCATCGTCTGAGACAGGGAGTTCCAGCGATCTCTCAAGAGAGCGGGGCGCATATGCCGCCCGGGGTATCCTTTCAGTGCCGGTTTCCGAGAACTCTTTCAGTAGTGTGGAAGAGAGATCCGCCGCCGGAAGGGAGGAAGGGAGCACGATAAGCAGTATCAGTATTAAAAACAGAGGCATGTCAGATCCTTTTGCTGCTCCGGATTATGATTGAACCACGCTAATCCGGAAATCAGCGAGTAGACAGTGTATAAAAAATTTCCGGTTGTGTCAATCAAGAGGGGATGATGAGTCAGACCGTATATCTTCATGAAGTAATGTTGAAGCAGGAGTTATTTATGCTATTATTTCGCTACTATGGCTTAAAGGAGATGCTATGTCTGATTGGAAGCGCTACTGTGATTATCTGTGCGAATGCCCTGAAATAGGGCTTCTACTGGATTTCACCAGAATGAATATCGATTCAGTGTTTTTTGACGGAATTGAGTCTGAGATGCAGCGGGCGTTTGCCGAGATGTCTGCGCTTGAGGGGGGAGCGACGGCAAACCCTGATGAAGGCCGAATGGTCGGCCACTACTGGCTGAGAGCACCGGAACTCTCACCGTCGGTCGCGATCACAGCCGAGATAGAGTTTGCCATCAGAGCGGTCAAGGAGTTTGCTGCAGATATCCATGATGGTGTCATCAGGAGTGCCAGCGGGGGACGTTTCACGCGGATTCTTGTGATCGGGATCGGCGGTTCCGCGCTCGGACCTCAGTTTGTCCTGGATGCCCTCGGGAGTTCCCGGAACAGGATGCAGGCCTCCTTTTTCGACAATACCGATCCGGACGGCATGGACAGGATCCTCTCCGGCATCGGCGATGCGCTCTCCCAAACCCTTACCATTGTCATCTCCAAGAGCGGTGCAACCAAAGAGACCAGAAACGGGATGCTTGAGGCCATGGAGGCGTACCGGAAGGCAGGTCTGGTCTTTGCCCGTCATGCTGTCGCTGTCACGGGGAGCGGCAGCGAACTGGATTCAGCGGCTCTTGCTGAAGAGTGGCTGGCACGCTTTCCGATGTGGGACTGGGTCGGTGGAAGGACTTCGATCACTTCAGCAGTCGGGCTTCTCCCCGCAGCACTCCAGGGGATCGATATCGATGAGCTGCTTCTCGGGGCGCGGCTCTGTGACCGGATCACGAGAGATCCTGAGACCCGCAGGAACCCGGCGGCCCTGCTTTCCCTGGTCTGGCTGCATGCGGCACAAGGGTGCGGCAGCCGGGATATGGTCATACTCCCCTACAAGGACAGACTCCTTCTCTTCTCCCGTTATCTGCAGCAGCTGATAATGGAGTCCATTGGAAAGGAGAAGGACCTTTCCGGGAAAGTCGTGCATCAGGGGCTTTCGGTCTACGGGAACAAAGGCTCGACAGATCAGCACGCGTATGTGCAGCAGCTCAGGGAGGGGGTCAATAACTTCTTTGTCACGTTCGTCGAAGTGCTGCAGGACCGTGAGCAGGCTTCAATGCCTGTCGAGCCGGGTGTCACCAGCGGTGACTACCTTTCAGGATTCCTTCAAGGGACCAGGGAGGCGCTCAGCGAGGCCGGAAGAGAGTCGATGACCATAACGGTCGATCAGATCGATGCCAGGACCATCGGGGCATTGATCGCTCTTTATGAAAGGGCGGTCGGGCTTTTTGCGGCACTCCTCAGGATCAATGCCTATCATCAGCCCGGGGTCGAGGCGGGTAAAAAGGCGGCAGGCGAGATCCTCGCACTGCAGAAATCAGTGTTAAGCCATCTGGCCGCTTGCAGGGGACGTTTGTTTACAGCGGAAGAGATCGCCGGTTCGATCGGCCATCCGGAGAAAACCGAACAGCTGTTCAGGATACTGCTTCACGTTGCCGCGAATCCGGATCATGCCATCAGTATGGAGAAGAAGACCCCTCTCTGGAGCAGTCTATTTCGGGCCGATCCGTAGATTAAGCGTTGCCATGAAGACCTCTTCAAGGAAGCAGAGCAGTCCGATCATGAGTGACAGCATGGCGAATATGAATATCAGGGAGACCGCTGCAGTCATGTCGACCTGTGCATAGGAGCCGAAGAACAGGATGGCGATAACGGCGCAGACGAGAAGTGCCGTGACGACACAGGCTGTTATGGCGAAGTTGATGAATTTTGACCGGTGCGAGAGGACCTTCAGGTTGCTGTGCAGGGGGGGGTACTGTTCCGGCGTGGCAGCCTCCAGTCGTGCTTCAAGCGTTCTTGCCCGATCGATGACCCGGCCCAGCCTGTTGGTCATGACACCGAGGAAAGCGCCGACAGCTGTCAACAGGAAAACCGGTGCAATTGCAAGCTGAATGGCATGTGCGACACTGCTGACGACACCCAAGTCTTTCACGAAACACCTCCAGGGGGATGCCCTGAGAACCAGATTACCGTATCTCTGCAAGAGTGCAACGTTAATCTGCTGTCTGACCATCTGAAAGGAGCTGCCGACAATGAGGAGCAAGAGCGCAGAGTCAAAGTGCAAGGTTGACATCGCTGCAAACCGCCGCTGGCTGAATGCGTGTATGAACCCTTACTACTTCGTGACCATGAAGGATGAGCCCGAGGCCTCCACCATTCTCGAACGGGAACTCGGAACGCTTGCCTTCAATCGTCGGATCATTCTTGCTGACCGGGAAAAATCGCTGATCATTGCACTGGTCAATCGCTCCGGGACTCTCTATGAGACCCTCAGCAGGATACAGGAGCGGGAGATCTCCTACGCTATGATAGCCCACTCCCAGGGGCCCCTTCCGGGCATGAGCCAGTTGCTTGAGATCCAGCGCTTCGAATTCGACCGGAAAACCAACCAGGAGATCAAGGCTGGTGAAAATGTCGAGCTCCCTGCCTCTATCAGACGAAGGGTCGCTGCCGAGATACGAATAAACTACAGCTCATTCGAGATGAAGGATTTTGAGCGGCTTCTCAGGATACTCTGGCTTAGCAATGAAAACTACGTCCGGATATCCCCCCCTGCTCGCGTGGCCCAGATCCTTCTCCTGCTTCAGCGTGGCAACAGAAGCGGGGGATTGTACTTCGGGCTTGAGTCAATGCCGGGCGGAGAGGAGTACCGGGTGCTCTTAGCCGTAGGGAATCCTCCGCAGCGTGATTTCCTCCAGCAGATAATGGAGATCTTCAACCGCCTCGATCTCGGGGTCGGCAGGGCTTACTGCCTCACCATCAGTAATGGTATCCATCCCTATTTCCTCGGGACTTTCTATGTGAGGCGCAGGGATGGCGGGCTTCTCTCAGACGGGTGCGAGCAGTTTACAAGGCTTCGCAGTGAGCTCTCCTCTGCCCAGATACTGGCGACCCGTTCATACAGCTATACCGAGTTTGTGGTCAACAAGGTCATGAGTGGCGAAGATGCCGCCCTTATGAACGTGTTCATCGCCTTCTGCCACTCCAACCTTGCCCACAGCAGACCGGACCGGTTCGGGCTCGATGATGTGATGAGCGCATTTCATGCACATCCGGACATCTCGATGCAGCTGGCGCGTTTTTTCAGGGCGCGGTTCGACCCGTCGATCACTGACCGGGAGATACTGTATGCCGCTGCGCTTGTCGAGATCCGTAAAGGGGTGGAAGAGTACAATACCGGCCATCGCTATCTGGACGAGGTCCGCAGGACTATCTTCAGATGCTGTCTCACCTTTATCATCCATACGCTGAAGACCAACTTTTATGTCCAGGAGAAACAGGCGCTCGCTTTCCGGCTCGATCCCGCGTATCTGCTCGATCTCGGCCCGGAGGCCCTCTCCGACCTCCCCACTGTGACTCCGTTCCGGGTGACGTTCTTCTTCAGCCGCTTCGGGATCGGGTACCATATCGGTTTCTCGGATATAGCCCGTGGCGGCTGGAGGACAGTCATCACCCGAAGCCAGGATGACTTCATCACCGGAGCGAACAATCTCTTTCGCGAAAATTTTGTCCTTGCCCATACACAGCACCTGAAGAACAAGGATATCTACGAGGGGGGCTCGAAACTGGTCACGCTTCTTGACGTCTCCGACCTTCGCCAGGATGAGCAGGCGTTTGAAGAGTGGCGGCTATTCAAGCTCCAGTACGGCGTTACCAATGCCTTCCTGGATATATTCATAACAAAGGACGGTGTTGCCCTCCATCCCCAGGTTGTCGACTATTATAGGGAGGATGAGCCGATCGAACTCGGCCCGGATGAGAACATGCAGGACAGCATGGTCGAGGCCATTGCCTGGCTCTCCAGGGCCAGAGGGTACATGCTGGGGATCGGGCTTATATCAAGCAAGAAGGTCGGGATCAACCATAAAGAGTATGGCGTGACCTCGACCGGTGTCGTGAAGTTTGCAGAGATAACCATGAAGGAGATGGGAATAGATATCCGGAGGGATCCGTTCTCAATAAAATTTACCGGAGGGCCGAACGGTGATGTTGCGGGAAATGCCATGAGGATCATGCTCAATCTATGCCCCGGAGTAAGGATAAAACTTATTCTGGATGGCACGGCAGCACTTTTCGATCCGGTGGGGATAAATCACCCGGAACTCCGCAGAATCCTGCTCAAGGACGATCTGGCTGCGTTCACTCCTGCGGCGCTGCATCCGGGCGGGTTCATGCTTTTCCGGAGCGGCAGTCGCAGGGACGGGCTCCGCGATCTTTACCGTAAAGTCAGCTGCAATCAGAGCGGAACAACTGAAGAGTGGGTCTCCATCGATGAATTCTCAAAAGAGTACGGAGCGCTCCCCTTTGTCGTCCAGGCTGATCTCTTCATCCCGGCAGGCGGGCGGCCCGAGAGTATCGATGCTGCAAACTGGGAAAACTTCTTTCTCCCTGACGGGACACCTTCTGCCGGGGTGATCATCGAGGGGGCCAACTCCTTCATCACTCCGGAAGCACGGATACTTTTACAGAAACGCGGCGTCATCATCATGAGGGATGCCTCTGCGAACAAATGCGGCGTGATCTCATCTTCATACGAGATAATCGCCAACCTGCTCCTTTCGGATAAGGAGTTCATGGCAGACAAGGCCAGGTATGCAGAAGATGTCCTGACGATACTGGAAAAACGGGCCGGGGATGAGGCCTGTTATATCCTCAAAAGGCACCGTGAGCAGCCGGGGATGCTCTGCACCGAGATCTCGGATGCGTTAAGTGGAGAGATAAACAACAATTACAGCAGGCTTTTCAAGTATTTCCAGCAGCGGCCCGATCTGGCCGATCAGCCGCTTTTCAGGAGAGCGCTCTTCGCCCACCTTCCTCGTATCATAAGTGAAGAGCCGGCATACCGGCGGCGGATCAGCCGTCTTCCCCAGAAATATATTTCGGCGATACTTGCGGCTGAGATCGGTTCGTCAATGGTCTATCGCGGGGATATGGAAGCGGATTTCGAGGATGAATTGAAGCTTCATCTGCTGCGGAACTTCAGTGCCGGCGGGTAAGTTTCAGTACTGATGTGACGGTTTCAGAGCTTGTAGACCCGTGAAAGATAACGGACCAGAGCTCTCTTCTCATCCGGAGAAAGTTTTGCCCCTTTGTCGATCATTCTGGCCACCGTCTTCTCCCACTCTGCCCTGGACTTTCGGGCATTTTTGGGGATCTCGGGTTTGTGGCACTCCGAACAGCGCTCCTCAAGCAGTGCTGCAGCGTCAATCCCGGATGCACCCCCCTGACAGCCTTGTGCTGCCAGGATAATGAGGGCCGCACCTGCAACAAAAAGAATTCGGTTCATTGATCCCTCGCAAACAGAAAATGGTCAGGGTTTCAGTTTTTCCGCCATCCTCTGGCGGTATTCGACGATCTCTTTCCGTAGTGCAGTGAGATTGGCGACCCGTCCGTCAAGGGTCTCGATATGCTCATCCAGGGTCTTTATCAGGGCAGGTATCATCATGTCCGTCTGCTTCGCATCGCCATAAAACGAAGAGAGAGACTGCATCTCCCTGATCGTCAACCCGAGGTGCTTGAGTTTCATGATAAACTTTATCCGTCTCACATAATATGGGGTGTACCCCCTGGCTGCACCGTCGGCACGGTCTGCGGACTCAATGATCCCGACCTCTTCCCAGTAGCGGAGAGTCCTTGTCGTAAGTCCGAGAGATGTCGAGAGTTCGCTGATAGATGTCAAGGGTTCTTCGATCATCTGATTTCCTTTTACGTTAATTTTCCATACTCTATTGCCGGCGCCTGGTAAAGTCAAACTCTTTGAAAGATCAGGGAAATCCAGATGATATTCAGCTCAGAAAGTGAAGCGTTCCTGTTGCAGTGACGAAGGCCGGAAGTATCTCTGCCGGGGACTTTTTGCGAAGCAATCAGAAGATTTCCATGATATGATAGCGCCCGAACAGATCTCCACTCCCGCTGCATGATTGAGAGAACCTATGACCACGACAGCTCTAAAGGGTGAATACTTTCCATACTCTCTGCAGGTAAGAAGAGAATTCTGGGAGAAGTTCTCTCTCGGAACCCTTCATCGCGATATCGAATCTTCAGGCAAGCCCGGAATCATATTCTATCGCGAACTTGCTTCGAAATTGAATCTGAGCGGAGAATCCGTCCTTTCAGGTGAATTGAACCTTTACTCCATCCAGTTGAAGATCCAGCGGCATATCGTCCGTGAGTATCTCGAAAAGCAGTGTCCCGACCTCATCCCGTCCCTGCTCGAACTATCCGGCGTTCCTCTCGGTTCGAACGGGTTATCGACTCTGGCAGGCACTTTCTGCAGGCTCTTCCCCGGAACCCCGTTCATCGAAGATCCGCTGCTTGAGCCGAATGACTGGCTGGCTGGTCATGAGGACTCTGCAACGCGTCTGAATACGGTCATGGGTGAAATACTGCTGCTCTCTGTAGCTGCTTCGAACAGGGCACTCGAAAGCTTTCGCAAGCTGATAGACTGGAAGGAGCTGATCCTTTCGAGCTCGTGCGGAGAGATTGCAGGCGGCATGGAGAGGTTTCTTGCTTCTGCTCCTCCGGTCGCCGGGCTGGGGCTCTCCCTTCCGGAAGTCCTGCGGCTCCCGCTCAAGGCTGCACCTGACTCGCTCTTTGAACAGCTGAAGTTCATGCAGGCACATTGGCAGGGGATCCTTCCTGAAGAGCTCCTTCCCGAGATCAGCATCGCCTTTGCGCTAATGGAGGAAGAAGGGCGGACCTTCATGGGCCATGGCGACTCTCCCGGAGCGCCGGTCCTTGAATTCGGATCCTTTCCCGGCTCTCCGGGGAGTAACGATTACTACCCGGAACCGGAACGGTTCTCTTCAGATACCGACTGGATGCCGAATGTCGTGCTCCTCGCGAAGATGGTCTACGTCTGGCTCGGACAGCTCTCCCTCAAGTACGGGGAAGAGATAACCCGTCTTGACCAGATACCGGATGCCGAGCTCGACATGCTTTCCCGCTGGGGGGTGACCGGACTCTGGCTGATCGGGCTCTGGGAGCGTTCTCCGGCTTCGCAGAAGATCAAACAGGTCTGCGGGAATCCGGAAGCGATCTCCTCTGCGTACTCACTGTTCGACTATACCATTGCTCAGGATCTCGGCGGGGAAGAGGCGTTCTGGAAGCTTCGGGACAAGGCGCTGCAGCGTGGGATACGGCTGGCAAGCGACATGGTACCCAATCATACGGGGCTTTTCTCAAGGTGGACCCTGGAGCATCCGGACTGGTTCGTTCAGCTTGATTATCCGCCATACCCTGCCTACCGGTTCACCGGTGTCGATCTGTCATCGTCGAGCGAGATCAGTCTGCATATCGAGGACGGCTACTGGGAGCGGCGTGATGCCGCCGTCGTTTTCAAGCATTTCGATCACCGGAACGGCCGCACCCGCTACATCTATCACGGCAATGACGGTACCAGCACCCCCTGGAACGATACTGCCCAGCTCGACTACCTGAATCCGGAAGTGCGGGAGGCAGTCATCGGGACCATTCTCCACGTTGCCCGGATGTTCCCGATCATCCGGTTCGATGCTGCCATGACGCTGGCCAAAAAGCATTATCAGCGGCTCTGGTTCCCTCAGCCGGGGCATCAGGGGGTCCCCTCCCGCGCCGAGCAGGGGATGAGCAGGGAGCAGTTCGACAGCGCCATGCCCGAGGAGTTCTGGCGCCAGGTCGTCGACCGGGTCGCGGCAGAAGTGCCGGACACCCTTCTTCTTGCGGAGGCGTTCTGGCTGATGGAGGGGTATTTCGTCCGGACCCTCGGCATGCACCGGGTCTATAACAGTGCTTTCATGAACATGCTGAAGATGGAGGAGAATTCGAAGTACCGCCAGACCATCAAAAACGTGCTTGAATTCAATCCCCAAGTGTTGCAGCGGTTCGTGAATTTCATGAACAACCCTGATGAAAAAACTGCAGTGGAGCAGTTCGGGAAAGAGAGCAAATACATCGGTGCCTGCGTACTGCTGGTGACGATGCCGGGTCTGCCGATGCTGGGACACGGGCAGGTCGAAGGTCTCCACGAAAAGTACGGCATGGAGTACAAACAGGCGTATTGGGACGAGACGGCGGACGAGCATCTGGTCAGGGAGCATGAGCGGCGGATCTTCCCGCTCATGAGGCGCAGATGGCTCTTCTCCGGCGCTGACAGCTTCACGTTCTACGATTTCAACGTCAACGATCATGTGAACGAGGATGTGTTTGCCTACTCCAACTGTTCCGGCGACCAGCGGGCGCTGGTGATCTATCATAACCGGTCTGCCTCTGCTTCCGGCTGGATACAGAGTTCGACCTCCATTGCTGTAAAGAATTACTCCGGCGGGACGGAACTTTTGCGGACCTCTCTGGGACATGCTCTGGGATTCAACGGGGACGGCCGTCACTACTACATCTTCCGTGACTATGCCGATGGTATGGAGTATATCCGGAATGGCAGGGAGCTGTGCGAGCAGGGGTTCCATCTCGATCTCGGCCCCTACGACTACCACGTCTTTCTCGATTTCCGCGAACAATGGGATGACGAATACGGCACCTGGGGGAAACTCTGTCATCAGCTGGAGGGCCGGCCTGTTGCCCTGATGGACGATGAGGTAAAGCAGATCCGTTTCGCTTCGCTCATAGATAGTCTCAGGCAGCATATCGATCATTCCGGGTGCATCCTGACCGGGGATTCCAGAGGGCTCTCTGCAATGGAACTCGACGGTGTGAAGGCGAAGTTTGCTTCGGGACAGGCAGAGTTCTTTGCTGCTCTTGCTCAAACTGCAAACCTTTCCGTTAAAACTCCGGCTATCTGTCCGGAGATCATCTCCGAACTTGACTACCTTGAGGCTGTTGCAGAAAAAGAAGGGGCGCTGCTGGACGGATATACGGCGAAGCTGCTCGCCTTTACCTGGCTGGCACTGCATCGCTCGGGGGAGCTTGCCGGGGAGGCCTCTGCTGAAGCATCTGTTGAGATCGTCCTCAGGTTCGGTCTGGCCAGACCTCTTGAGGAAGCGCTTGCCGGAGAGGCTGCTGCCGAGGGAGACAGCCTGGCGCAGCTGGATGTCACCTCGGTCATGGCCCTGTTCAGGATACTGCTGCGACGGGAGCGATTGATGAGCCTGCCACGCGAGGAGCTGTCAGCACTGCTGCCGCAGCTTCTGGAAGACAGGGATATCTCGATCTTTATCGGCCTTCATCATAGTGGCGGGCAGACGTGGTTTGTGAAGGAGCGGTGGGAAATCATGCTCGCATGGCTCGAATTTGTAGCAGAGGCGGCCTCTGCAGGCAGTTCAGCTTCTGCTGCAGCAGTGAATGGCGAGGGCCGGCGCTCCCTTGCTCAGGCCGCTCAAGAGGCCGGATACCGGGTCGACCGGCTCTTGAAGGTTGTCGGATGCTGACGAGGTTTTGTGCCGCAACCCTGCTCCTGCTGGCGCTTGCCGGCTGCGCAACAGCTCCGGTCCTGCCGGTGCCGGCAGACGTGATCGTGATCGAGACACTGCAGGGAGGGGTGAATATCTCGCTCTCTTCTCCAGCAGGAAAGTCAGGTGGGAACGGAGTCCTTTTCTACCGGAGTCCGGACAGTTTCCGCCTCTCAATCCTTTTGCCTTTTGGTCAGGTCCTCTTCGATATTATCGTAAACGGTGAAAAGGTCCTCTGCATCAGGGAGGGCCAAAAGAAGGTATGGCAGGGAGAGCTGCGTGATATTCCGGATTCGCTCGGGGTGAGGGTCTGGCCGCTTATGAAGTGGGTAGTAGAACCGCCGCGTCCTGCCGGGCCTGCCGTAGAAAGGGTGTTCACCCGCACTGACGGGACTGTTGAGAAAGTGCGCTATGATGCCTCCGGGTATGTCCAGCGCAAAGTCAACTCCAGCGGGGATGAAGTCATATACGGCGATTATCTGCTTTCAGGAAATATCGCTGTCCCTGCCCGGATAGATATCAATACTCAGGATGGCAGCCAGCTCCAGCTTCGCTTCGATGAGCCGGAGGTGAACCGTCCTGTTGACATGGAGATATTCGCACCAACGCTTGATGGGTATGAAATTCTTCCGCTCTCTGAATTCAAGGGATTTTGACAGTGGAAATACACTGCGGCTTTTGCTATAACGATTTGAATTTCTTTAAAGGAGATTTTACATGAGACTGTCGTTAAAAAATCTGCTTCTGCCCCTGCTGATGCTGCTTCTGGCAGGCTGTGCCACGAACTACTACAATATCCCGCGAGAAGCCTATGAGAAAAAGGTCAAGGTGCTCGGTGTCGCCCCGGTCCTTCTGGATGCAGATTCCGACATCCGCCATCCTGAAAAGGCCGAGATCCTGAGGATCGTCCGTGAAGCAAACAGGAAAAACGAAAAGGAACTTGTAGAGATCCTGAAAGGGAATGGCGAGTATTTTGCCGTCCGCTACCTTGATGAAGATCCTGACCAGCTCTTTTCGGCCATCGGTTCACGGCGTGAGCGGCGTGACGATGCCGGGATCGTCTACAACAAGTATTTCTACAAACCCGAAGAGATCAAGAAGTTTATCGAGAAGCATAATGTCGATGCGGCGATGATCGTGACTGTAAGCGGGATCTCGATGATCGAGAAGATCTATTCAAACAACTTCATGGCGGTTCTGGAGGACAGCTACAACAAGTTGATCATGACCGCCCAGATAATTGATGCGCAAGGCAACCTCCTCTGGGAGTACCCGAATTTCCGCCAGAAGTTCATCGCCTACACCCCGCTCTTTGCACTTCAGTATCCTGATTTTGAAGAGGCCCGGGCAAACCTGACAGATCAGGTGGTGATAAAAAACAAATCGATCCCCGGTATCGGGCGGGCGTTTACGGCGACTGAAAGTTCATCCGTAAAGTGGTCGAAAAAGGTCTCTTCGCTCTATAACAAGCAGTTCGGCGACATGACCGCCTTCCTGCAGTATTTCCGCAATCCTTTTGCGGATAAAAGGAGCGAGAAAAAGCCGGCAGCCGATGAGTCTGCACTCCCCAAAGACAACAGCCAGATGCAGCAGCCTGCTCCTTCAACAGCTCCGCAGCAGGCTCCATCAGCACCGGCTGTCATGCAGGGGAAACCTGCTCCACGCGAGTTCGAGCCGGTGAAGCCGGTCGAGCCTTCCAAGGCAGCCCCGAAACCTGTGGCAACTCCTCAGCCGGTTCCAAGGCCGGTTGAGCCGATGCCGATGGGAACAGAGGTCATCAAGGAGCCTGAGATCAAATAGCGTCTCTGCTCTGATCGTTTAAAAAGCCCCGGCGGAATAGTCCCAAAGCGATCACTGAATCTCTTGACAGAATATTTTAATAAACATCATAATCCCCTTAGCTTCAGCGTTAAGGGGATCTTTTTTTGAGCAAACAATGGGATGTCCCACGCATACCGTAAGGTGTCGCAGGGATTCAGGTAAACCACTGCAAGAATCCCATGTGCCTCAATTTTGGCCGACCCGCCAGTAAAGACCGGCAGCCGAGAGGGCCTGGTGCCTCAGGCCGCGGACGTGAAAGTTATAGGGTCAGAGGAGATGCTGCTAAACTGGCGCTTTATTGTAATATTTGCGGTGAAATATTGCCTCTGAAGAGTAATCTGGCGATCAAAGAGGAATTAGACAGGCTGTCCGAATACCTTGAATCGAAGCAGGCGCCGCCCTGCCCAGATGAATTGGAGCCTCTTCTGTGTTTTTACCAGATAAATTATCAACAGATTAAGTGATCGCCTTGCATCAGATGACAGGGGGCTTTTTTTGTTGCGGCACTCATCTTCAGGCCGCCTTTCACCGATTCTCAATCGTCAAATCCTCAACGTAGCTTACGCTACGTCTGCGGCTTTCCTCAATCGGATCGGCAAAATTCGACCCGAACCTGAGCGCCTGATACCGGACTTGTGTTTCCAGACAGTCTCCGAGAAAAAAAGGTGGTACACTGACTATCTGGGTGGTATGCTGAAAAACTGCAATTATCCATTTTTAGAGGCGTCCATGAAAAAATATATCATTAGTGCGGTTGTCGCTCTCCTTATTGCTGCTGTCGGCATGTACTACTTCAAAAACAGGAAGCCCGAGATTACTTATAAGAGTGCGAAGATAGAGCTCGGGACAATTGTCTCCACTGTTGCAGCGACCGGCAACCTTTCTGCTGTTACAACAATCCTGGTCGGAACCCAGGTCTCCGGAACCATTCAGAAGCTTTACGTCGACTATAACTCCCGGGTTAAAAAAGGCCAGGCTATTGCCGAGATCGATCCTTCACTCTTCAATGCCTCTGTCGAGCAGTCACAGGGGAACTTCCTGAGCGCCGATGCAAATCTGCAGAAGGCCAAGGTTACGCTGGCAGATGCCTACCGGACGTATCAGCGGAACAAAAAACTGCTGGCTGACGGGATCATATCGCAGAGTGACTTCGACCTTTCCGAAACGGCCTGGCAGTCGGCAAAGGCCTCTCTCAAGGCTGCTGAAGGGAGCCTGGCCCAGTCCCGCGGGGCACTCATGCAGTCAAAGACAAATCTGCGCTACTCCATCATCCGTTCGCCGGTTGACGGAATCGTGATATCCCGCGCCATCGATGTCGGGCAGACAGTTGCCGCATCGTTTCAGACACCGACCCTCTTTACCATTGCCCAGGATCTTACCAAGATGCAGATCGAGGTCAGTGTTGACGAGGCTGATATCAGCCGTATAAAACTCGGCCAGCAGGCGACTTTTACGGTAGATGCCTATCCCGAGCAGAAGTTCACCGGTAAAGTTGTTCAGATAAGGAGCGCACCCGTCATAAACCAGAACGTTGTGACGTATGTGGTTGTTGTGAACGTGGACAACAGAGAGCTCAAGCTGAAGCCGGGGATGACGGCAAATGTGTCTGTCGAGGTCGCGAAAAAGGATGATGTATTGAAGATACCGCTTGCAGCTCTTCGTTTCAAGCCGAAGGGGGGTGAGGGGAAGCCTGAATCGGCCAAAGGGAAGCCCGGAGCAGTCGGTGCCCCGGCAGCCAGGGGTGGACGTGAAGCTGGCGGGAAGCCGGGTGAGCGTAAAGTGGGCGGAGGACAGATACTCTATCAGCTTAAAGACGGCAAGCCTGCAGCTGTTCCGGTGAAGACCGGTATTTCCAACAGCAGCAGCATTGAGCTGGTCGAAGGCGGGTTGAAGGATGGGGAAGAAGTGATCGTCGAACAGAGTGGCGGCGATACCAAAAAGAAGGGCAGCACAAACCCGATGGGGAGACCTTTCTAAGCTGATGAGCAGTGTTATCACACTTACAGATATCCGCCGTGTCTTTGTCATGGGGGATCAGCAGTTCGAGGCGCTCAAAGGGGTTTCATTTTCAGTAGACCCGGGAGAGTTTGTCGCGATCATGGGAGCTTCCGGGAGCGGCAAGTCGACCTGTATGAACCTGCTCGGCTGCCTTGACCGTCCCACTTCAGGACTGTACCTGCTCGACGGGCTTGATGTCGGCGGCATGGATACAAACCAGCTTGCCGAGATACGGAACAGGAAACTCGGGTTCGTGTTCCAGGGGTTCAATCTGCTGGCGCGCACGCCGACAGTCGAGAATGTCGAGCTTCCTCTGATCTATGCAGGGCTGAAAACAGCCGAACGTCGCCAGAAAGCTTTGTCAGCCCTTGAGAAAGTCGGGCTTGCCGACAAGGAGATGAATCATCCCAGTCAGCTCTCAGGCGGTCAGCAGCAGCGGGTGGCAATAGCCCGGGCGCTCGTGAACTCTCCGGCAGTCATCCTTGCCGATGAGCCGACCGGAAATCTGGATAGCGCCACAAGCGAAGAGATCATGAATCTGTTCACTTCGCTGAACCGGCAGGGGATAACGATCATCATGGTCACGCATGAGGCTGATGTAGCTGCTTATGCGGGGCGACGGATTACGTTCAGGGACGGGCAGATTATCGGGGATACGAAGTAATGGATTTTCTTCAGACGCTCAAAATAGCCCTTCGAGCCCTGCGCACCAACAAGATGCGCTCGTTCCTGACCATGCTCGGGATCATAATCGGTATTTCTGCAGTCATCGCGATGATGGCGGTCGGCTCCGGTGCCAGCTATGTTATTTCACAACAGATCGCGAGCATCGGGAGCAACATCATTCTCGTCATTCCCGGGTCTACCACCAGCGGAGGCCTTCGTACCGGAAGCGGCGGAGCGCAGACCCTTGTCACAGAAGACGTGAAAGCGATAATGAATGAGTGCCCTTCGGTAGAGATGGCTGCTCCGACTACCAGAAACGCAGCCTTGGTTGTGTACGGCAACCTGAACTGGTCTACTATTGTCATGGGGTCAACCCCTGAGCTGTTCGGTATCCGTGAATGGGGTGTCGTCAGCGGACGCGGCATCGAGTCGCAGGATGTTGAGAGTGCTGTAAAGGTCTGCGTTATAGGCCAGACGGTATCTGACAATCTTTTCGGTGCTTCGGACCCGGTCGGCAAGATCATCCGGATAAAGAAGATACCGTTTACAGTCATCGGTCTTCTTGATAAGAAGGGGCAGTCGCCGCAGGGGCAGGACCAGGATGACTCGATCTTTATCCCCATCAAGACCGCACAGCGGAATCTTGTCCGAACCCAGAATCCCGGCAGCGTCGGGGCGGTCATGGTAAAAGCCCGGAGTGAAGCGCTTCTCGGAAAGGCTGAAGAGGAGATAAAGGCTCTTTTGAACCAGCGGCACAGGATAACGAACGGGAAAGAACCTGACTATTCGACTCGCAACCTTTCGGAGATCCTTGCAGTCGCCGAACAATCGTCAAAAGCGATGTCGCTTCTGCTTGGTGCAGTAGCGTCCATTTCTCTGATCGTCGGCGGGATCGGTATCATGAACATCATGCTTGTCTCGGTGACGGAAAGAACCCGCGAGATCGGGATCAGAATGGCGGTCGGTGCACGGAAAAACGACATACTGATTCAGTTCCTGACAGAAGCAGTGCTCCTTACCATGATCGGGGGGATAACCGGGATCGCTCTCGGAAGCGCCGGTGCGATGATAGTTTCGAACCTTCTCTCCTGGCCTACCCTTATATCGATCGAATCGATTACTCTTGCCTTTCTCTTTTCCGCTTTTGTCGGTATTTTCTTCGGGTTCTATCCTGCCCGGAAAGCCGCTTCGCTGAACCCGATAGACGCACTGCGCTACGAATAATGCCCCTGTGAACAAGGCAGGATCTGCTTTTATCTGCACTCTCTGCCGTACTTCAGTTATCCTAGATTCGGCAGTTGAAAGCTGCCTGCATTCGAGCGGACGTGCTATTTCTGCACTTCTAAGCTCATTGAGCTACAGCCGAAAAACTCACCCTTCGGGTTCAGACAATATCGGCTGCTTACGCTCAATTTCACTAAGAATTGCAACGAAATAGCCCTGATGCTCTCATTACGGCAACTTCCAACTGCCATTTTCAGGGTTATTTCAGAAGCCTGACATAATCCTCGATCGGTATCGCACTCTTCCAGTTTCCGCTCATCTTCCCGACGACTGTCCCGCCGCAGAAAATCACCAATACAAGCAGGGCAAAGATGATCCCGGGGATTGCTATCTTTCTGCCCGGCAGTTTCATAGAGAGCGCACCTTCTGCCCGGCAGTGGCTTATGCATCGCCAGCATCCTATGCACTCGGGTGAATGGACCCTTGTTTTCGCCATGACCGGGATGTAGACAGGGCAGAGCTGGCTGCAGACGCCGCAGGCAACGCAGGCGTTGTTGTCTCTGGTCACCTTAGCCGGCGAGAAGAGGGCAAAGAGCCCAAGCAGCGCGCCGTAGGGGCAGAGAAACCTGCAGAAGGGGTTTCTGATCGGGAATGAGAAAAGCAGGAGCAGAAGTATGAATATCAGCGGGAGAGCTGAGAGATTCATGAAGAAATCCAGCAGTCGAGCGTCGGCGATTTTATTGTAGTCAGAGGCGATGAATCCTTGTACCTGCTCGATTGGCATCTTGATGAAGATGAAGTAGATGAAAAAGGCTAACAGGAGATATTTCGGGCTTCTGAGGATACTGTCGAGCCATTGCGGCACGCGGATATTCCTTTTGAAAAGTGAGAAACCCCTCTTCCAGAGCAGCTCTTCAACAGTCCCGACCGGGCAGATCCATGAGCAGAACGATCGCCTGAGGAGGAGGGAGACAATCAGTGCAGAGAGCAGGATCACCACTGAAGCCGGGTGTAGAGGGTTTATACTTCCCGTTGCGAACCAGTCCCTGATCCCCAGCAGTGCAGCAATGGGGAGGAACCCCTCGACCCCGTTCGGTCTTTCGTCAAGCAGGGGTACACCGCCGGCTCGTAAGCCGGTGACAAACTGGTAGAAACGGAATCCAAGGTAAACGATGAAAACGAGGTAGCACCACTGGATCGCTATCCTCATTGGCTGCATGAAACGACTGACCATGAATCTCTCCATGAAAACATCAAAATATATGCGACATATTCTGTCGTATTGCCATGATAGGCTCTCCATAGAGAAGTATGGAGGGATTATGGAACTTATAGCATTTTTCGGGGCGGGCATTACAATTTATTGCGGCTGGATCAGTGTCAGGAATGATCTGAGGGCCTGGCAGTGCTACCGGAAAAAGTCAGTACACTCTGCAGAGAAATTACTGTCCGGGAAAATATTCATTCAGGTCAGCGATCTCTGTTCGCTCCCCTGCTCCAGGCTGTAGCGATCAATCCTGTTTCGCAGAGTGTTGCGTGATATCCCCAGCATCTTTGCAGTCAAAACCTGATTGTTGCCGTTTTTCTTCAGTGCCAGCTCGATACTTGCCTTTTCCAGCCCTTGGCAGACTTGCTGGTACAAATTGCCGATGCTGTCCGGATGGTATGCTTCAACTCTTGGTTCAAGGAGTTTTACGAAGTAGGCATAATATTCGTTGGGCTCCATGACGTTCATCCGCGGATCAGGCATTTCGGGTTTCCCCTGAAGAATATCCTCCAACCTGAGTATTTCTCCTTGTGCTGTTGCCACTGCAGACCCTATCGCGTTTTTCAGCTCGCGGATGTTTCCGTTCCATGGGCATTTATGCAGATAATCCGAGGCCCTGGCAGAGACTCCCTGGATTCGTTTCCCGTACCTGACGGAGAATATCCTGCAGAAGAGATCTATGAGTATGGTGATGTCTTCCGGTCTCTCTCGCAGGGGCGGGAGATTGATGGTGACCCCCTTCAGCCGATGATAAAGGTCAAGCCGGAACGTCTTCTTAAGTACCGCGTCCATAAGGTTTGCGTTAGTAGAGGCAATGACACGCACATTCGTCTTTATGGTGGTGTTCCCTCCTACCCGTTCAAATTCCTGATTCTCAAGGACTCTCAACAGCTTGCTCTGGCTGATCATGCTCATTTCGCTGATCTCGTCCAGGAGGATGGTCCCGCCGTTGCAGTGTTCGAATTTGCCGATTCTGCGTTGGTGGGCGTCGGTAAAGGCCCCTTTTTCATGCCCGAACAGCTCTGACTCCAGCAGGGCCTCGGGCATCGCCGCACAGTTGATCGCTAAAAACGGTTTGGTATTCCGGCTTGAGTGGCTGTAAATGGCTTTTGCCAGCAATTCCTTGCCGGTGCCGCTTTCTCCTTCAATAAGGATTGTGGCATCATTGTCGGCGATCTTGCCGATAAGTTTCCATATCTCCATCATCTTCGGGGATGAACCGATCATGACATCCTCCCCATGCTCCGACCGGTCCAGGTCCTTGGTGCTATGGAGATAACGGATGCGCCGGTTCAGGATGTTGCATTCGAGGGCTTTACGGACGACCTGTTTGAATAGATCGATATTCGTGGGCATGGTGAGGTAGTCAAAGGCTCCGTGTTTGATCGTCTCGATAGTGTCGCTGACATTGCCGCAGGAAGTCGTCATGATGACCGACACTGCGTGGTCGATCTTCTTGGCGGCGCTGAGGAAATCGATGCCGTTTATGCCGGGAAGGCACATGTCGAAGAAGATCACGCTGGGATGATGCGTGGAGGCAAGGTGCAATGCTTCCTGGCAGTCCGCCGTGACCAGAATTGTCAGGTCATAATCAGGAAGAGCGTCGCGAAGTTTAGAAGAGAGATCGTTCCCATGTCTGCCATCTACGATCAGAAAGTGATAGTTCATGTCAGCGGCCCTTTCCCTGATTGTTCGGGTTGCTGGCAACAGTCTCGGAGGTGGGGAGGGTGCAGCTGTGAGAGAGCTGGATTAATATAAGTTAACCGTTGCCGATGTAATTATCTCTCGCTGGATTGATTTGTCAAGCGAAGTCGTTGATCGAGCAGATGTCTCGGCTGTACATTGGCAAGCGCTCTCAGAAGGCTCCGTTTGACGTGGGGGATGGACTTCTGGAGTTCGGTCAGAAGCTGTTTCATCTTCTTTCGCTGCATATCTACGGTGCCGCAGACCGGACAGCAGCAGCAGACAACCGGGAATTCGTTTTCCCTGGCGAACTGGATTATCTCCTTCTCCTCGACATAGACGAGAGGCCGGATAACGGTCGTCTCGCCGTTGTCAGCAAGCATCGAAGGGGCCATAGCCTTGAGGGATCCGACAAAGAACTGGTTCAGGAGCAGGGTCTCGATGAAGTCATCGAGGTGGTGCCCGAGAGCAAGCTTGTTGCAGCCGAACTGCTTGGCAAGGGTATACAGAGAGCCGCGTTTCAGGCGTGCGCAGATGGAGCAGTAGGAAGAATCGGGCCTCCGCTTCTCCTTGATGATCTCGAAGTGATTCGATTTTTCCAGATGATACGTGAAGCCGTTATCTTCAAGATGCTTCACAATAACGTCAGAGCGGAAGCCCGGATAGCCGGAGTCGATCGTTATCGCCACCAGTTCATATTTGATCGGCGCCCTGCGCTGAAGTTCAGCCAGAATATGGAGCAGCGTGTAGGAGTCCTTCCCGCCTGACACCCCGACAGCTATCCTGTCGCCATCCTGGATCAGCGAGAAGTCGGCGACCGCCCGGCCGACCTCATGCTTGATACGGGTATGGCGTTTTCCTTTCAGCAGATCCATCTCCACCCTCCGATGCCGGAATGTATCACACCACATTTACGATGCAAACACTCAACTTTCTTAAGGGGTTTGGAATTTACCGATGTACCAGTTTTTCGCTCAGATTCTGGTCAGGTTTGTCGTTCCTGATTGAGCAAAACCGCAAGCGTAGCACGGCTACGCTGAGGATTTTGTGATTGAAGGGGCGGCAAAGATGGCCTGAAGATGAGATGTAAAACGGTATATTGGTAAGTTCCGAGTCCCTAAAGCATTTTACAAAAGTTTCTCTTTATTGACACAGAGCTGTAACAATCTACTATTATTGTTACACAAAGTCCCTTGGCCGATATGGGATAGTCCCGAGAGGTCCCATGAAGATAGTCATTATCGAAGACGAACGAGATCTTGCCGAACTGCTTGCGTTCAACCTTGAAAAAGAGGGGTGGCAGACGATCATCGCCCTGGACGGCAGGACAGGTTTCGAACGGGTGACGACAGAGCTGCCTGACATGGTCATTCTGGATCTGATGCTTCCGGAGATGAGCGGTATTGAGGTCTGCAAACTGCTGCGCAAGCAGGAGCGGACCGCTGCCATTCCTATTATCATGGTTACTGCCAAGGGTGAGGAGATAGACAGGGTAGTCGGCTTCGAGGTCGGCGCTGACGATTATCTGGTCAAGCCGTTCTCTTCCAGGGAGCTTCTGCTCAGGATAAAAGCGATCCTGCGTCGTTCAAACCCGGAAGTGAAGAGCGATAAATGCCTTGTTATTGGAAGCCTTACCATCGATCCCTCGCGACACCGGGTCTCGGTGGATGATGAAGAGATAATCCTTACCTCTACTGAATATAAACTACTGTCGACGCTTGCAGAGCGACCGGGAAGGGTTCAGAGTCGCGAACGGCTCCTGCAGGATGTCTGGGGTTACAGCAGCGATGCCGATACCAGGACCGTCGATACCCATATTACCCGTTTGAGGGGCAAACTTGGCGCTGCCGGGGATATGATCGTAACTGTGCGCGGGTTTGGCTACAAAATGGAGTGCCGATGAGGATCTCTTTCCGCTTCAAACTGATGATCTCCTATCTGCTCATCCTCGTAGTTATGGGCGGCTCAGCGTACATCTACCTGAACAGTACCCTTCAGAGTTCGATCGTCACCTCCCTTACCGATAACCTTTTAAGCCAGACCAGGCTCGCAGCGTTGATGCTGAGCCGGAATCTTAACATCCTGCAGAATGATGCACCGCCTCTGGCAGCGAAGTTGGGAGAAACGCTCACGGCACGGGTCACTATAATCTCTCTGGACGGGAGAGTCGCTGGTGATTCGGAGGTGAAGCCGAATGATCTTAAAGAGCTTGAAAATCATCTCTACCGGCCGGAAGTCCAGGATGCTCTCAAGAGCGGTACCGGCAGAGCAGTCCGCTACTCGGCCACTCTCAGACATGAGATGCTCTACACTGCTGCGACATTCGGCAATGACGGTCATGTCGCCGGCGTAGTCCGGCTTGCATTGCCGCTGTCTACTCTGCAAGGCCTCCGCAGCGGTCTGCATAAGACCCTCGGCAGTGCGCTTCTTGTATCGTTTCTGCTTACCCTGGTTTTCAGCTATATCCTGTCGCGTCTTACATCCCGCCCCTTGCAGCAGGTTGCCGCGATCGCGGCAGAGATCGGCAAGGGGAATTTCAACCGTCGTCTGCCGACAGAGTGGCACGATGAACTCGGCGATCTTGCCGGGATCATGAATGAGATGGCTGCAAAGCTTGATGAACAGCTCTCCCGCCTCACTGCAGAGCGCAACCGTCTTGATGCGATCCTGTCAGGAATGGGCGAGGGTCTGATGGTAACTGATAAAGACGGGAGAATAACACTCGTAAATCCTGCCTTCTGCAGGCTCTTCAGAGTGTACGACGGGCTCATCGGAAGTCCTTTGAGCCATATATCAAGGCATCCGGCACTTCTGGAATCCTACAATCGCGTCAGTACGGACCGGCTTGAACTTCAGAACGAGATGACCGTTCAGACACCTGAAGAGAGATTCCTCAGTGCTCACTGGGTCCCGCTTCTGAATGAGTATGGGATGCAGGGTGTCGTGGCAGTGTTCCATGATGTGACCGATCTGAAACGGCTCGAAAACATCCGCAGGGATTTTGTCGCGAATGTCTCCCACGAACTCCGGACACCTGTCACGGTGATCAAAGGGTACTCAGAGACCCTCCTTGATGGGCTTATTGCTGAAAATCCGGAGAAAGCTGTCGAATTTGTCCAGATCATACAGAGCCACTCCGAAAGGCTTGCATCCCTGCTGAACGATCTGCTGAATCTCTCTGAAATGGAGTCGCCCGATTTTTCATTCCAGATGAATCCGCTCTCCATTGAAAGTACTGTCCGTAAAGTCTGCACTCTCCTGCAAGGCAAGGCAGATGACAAAAACATCATCATCAGTACATCTGACCTGAGCGCTCTGCCCCCTGTCATTGCAGATCAGGCAAGGCTTGAGCAGGTACTGGTCAATCTTCTGGACAATGCCGTCAAGTACTCTTCAGAGGGAGGAGCTATCAGCTTGAACGCTGTCGAAGGTGATGATTCCATCTGCATCTCCATCAGGGATTCAGGCCCCGGGATACCCGCTGCATGCATTCCACGGCTCTTCGAACGTTTCTACCGGGTCGATTCGGGCAGAAGCCGCAAAGAGGGGGGGACCGGGCTCGGGCTTGCCATCGTCAAGCACATCGTTCAGCTGCACGGCGGGGTGGCATGGGTTGAAAACAATCCCGACGGGTCTGGTGCGACCTTCAGTTTTACCCTGAAAAAAACGGGTAACGAGAGTCCCTGAACAGAAACACGGGAGCTCCCATCCCAAAGCTTTTCCGAACTTTAGCGCAGCTGTAACGCAGTTGTAACAACACTCTGCTACCTTGAAAACAGACGAAAAGTCAACTCAAGGAGAAAAGAGATGCTCAAGAAAATCAGTATATTTGCTCTTGCCTGCCTTATGGCAACGGTCACTCTGGCAGGTGCCGAAACGCTTATCAACGGTGCTGGGGCAACGTTCCCCTATCCCCTCTACTCGAAATGGTTCAGTGAATATGCCAAAATCGACACAAGCGTAAAATTCAACTATCAGTCCATTGGCAGCGGAGGCGGTATCAAGCAGATTACTGCCCAGACTGTCGATTTCGGAGCAAGCGACAAGTTCCTCTCCGATGCGGAGCTGAAAGCGGCGCCGGGCAAGCTGCTTCATATCCCGACAGTGATGGGTGCGGTTGTTGTTACCTATAACGTTCCCGGTATTGCCAAAGGTCTCAAGCTTAACTCAGAAGATGTCGCAAACATCTTTCTCGGCAAGATCATCAAGTGGAACGACAAGCGGATTGCTGATGACAACCCCGGCGTGAACCTCCCGGACAAGGCGATCATCGTTGTGCACCGCTCTGATGGAAGCGGCACCACCAGCATCTTCACCGATTACCTTTCAGGTGTTAACAGTGAATGGGAGCAGAAAGTCGGCAAGGGGGCTTCGGTCAAGTGGCCGGTCGGTCTCGGCGGAAAGGGTAACGAAGGGGTAGCAGGACAGATCAAGACCACTCAATATACCATCGGCTATGTGGAACTCGCGTATGCCTTTGAAAACAAACTTCCATTTGCTACCCTGAAGAACAAGAGCGGCAGCTGGGTTGAACCATCAATCAAGACAACAAGTGCTGCTGCAGCTGCTGCTGTAAAGAATATGCCTGCCGACTACCGTCTCTCTCTGGTAAACCAGCCGGCCAAAGATGCCTACCCGATTGTCGGATTCACCTGGCTGCTCTTGTATCAGGACCAGAAGGACAAGACAAAGGGGAAAAAGCTGGTCGAGTTTTTGACCTGGAGTATGCACCAGGGGCAGAAGATGGCAGCTCCGATGCTGTACGCACCACTTCCGGAAAGCGTCATGAAGATGGTTGAAAATACGATCAAAACCATAAAATAGAATAGCTTCAAGTTTGTAAGCCCGGACGGACTTCAATCCATCCGGGCTTTATTGCGCAGAGTGGAGTGTTACAACCATGCAACAAAATGAATTGACAGCTACTGAAGAGAGCCAGTTTACTAACTCGTGCGCAAAACGCCGTGGTGCGGACGGTGACCGGATTTTTAGATGGCTTACCTTCTTGTTCGCTGCAGCTGTTCTCCTGATTCTCGGGCTGATGATTTTTGAGATGACGAAGGAGAGTCTACCTTCAATCACAAAATTCGGCGGGCGTTTTATCTCCGGTAGCAACTGGGATGCTGTCCAGGAAGATTTCGCTTCGCTTCCATTTCTGTACGGCTCAATAGTCTCTTCAATACTGGCAATTCTTCTGGCAACACCTTTAAGCGTGGCAACCGCACTGTTCATAACCGAGGTTGCGCCTAACAGGATCGGCACTGTCGCTGCTTCCCTGATCGAGCTTCTGGCTGCGATACCGAGTGTAATTTATGGCCTTTGGGGCATTCTCGTCATGGCCCCCTGGCTGCAGCGTACAATTCAGCCTTGGCTTGCCGATCATTTCGGGTTTCTCCCCTTTTTCAGCGGAGCTCCCTACGGTGTGAGCATGATGGCCGGTGTGCTGATTCTGGCGATCATGATTATCCCGATAATCACGGCAATAAGCCGGGAAGTGCTGCTTGCTGTGCCGCAAAGCCAGCGTGAAGCAGCTGTTGCTCTTGGAGCGACAAAATGGGAGATGATCAGGATTGCAGTTCTTCCCTACGGACGTTCCGGGATTCTCGGTGGGGTTATCCTCGGACTGGGGAGGGCGATCGGCGAAACAATGGCAGTAACGATGGTTATCGGAAATACACCGCAGATCTCGCTGTCACTCCTCTCTCCTGCCTACACGATGCCGAGTGTCATAGCGAACGAGTTTGCCGAAGCGACCAATGCCCTTCACTCCTCTGCTCTTATGGAGATCGGCCTGATACTGCTGGTGGTAACCCTGATAATAAATGTATTTGCAAGGCTCCTTATCTGGAAAGTAACCAAGGGACATAAAGGAGGGGTGGCATAACATGCAGAATCTGAATCTTCGCCACTTCAAGAGTCACACGTCAACCGCAATCATGCTGCTGTCAACGGTTATCGTTCTAGCACCTTTATGCCTGATCTTCTTTCATATTCTGAAGATGGGGTTCAGCTCTCTGTCACTGGACTTTTTCACCCAGATACCCAGGCCGACCGGTGAAAGCGGCGGCGGCATGGCAAACGGCCTGTTCGGTTCAGCACTGCTGATATTCATAGCTTCCTGTCTCGGGCTCCCGATCGGAGTATTAGGGGCAGTCTACCTGACCGAATTCGGCGGCAACAGACTGGCGACTGTCATCCGTTTCAGTGCCGATGTCCTGGCGGGAATCCCCTCGATCATTACCGGCATGGTCGCCTACACGCTCCTGGTCCTGCCGATGAAGGGTTTTTCGGCTCTTGCCGGAGCAGTCGCCCTTTCTCTCATCATGA
>VFJK01000140.1 GCA_009886125.1 Geobacter sp.
CATCGCCGGGTTCGGCGTGGTGGGTCGGCGTTTGTCGGGCGCATCGCCGCCGCCTTCCTGGTTGGATTGGGCGAGATAGTCCGCGTTCTCGGGCGCACGCTCCGAGCGATTAGGCACCAGAATCACTTCCAGCGTCGGTGCCATGCTGTCGTTGTCTTCGCGATCAAGCGGATTGAAGGTGACGCCCAAAATTATGATGATATTGATCAACGCCGATAAAAACAGCGTGAAACCAAAACGATCGACCGCAGAAATACGCGGCGATTTATAGACCATTTGCACTGTGCTCATGCGGTGGCAGCTTCCAAACGTTTAATGACAACATCGGCGACGGCGCCACTTGCAACGCCGAACACCAAGGAGACCGTTAATAATATCGGTAGCAAGTGGAATAAACCTTCATGCGGGACAAACAGCGCATAGGCCACCCAGAATTGCCCCACCATATGTGCCCATGCCGCCACCACGCTCCAACCCGCTCGGTCCGTTGCATACACAATGAGGTTGCAGGGGAGCAGGAGTCCAATGTGCACCTGGATGGCTATGCGTACGGCGGGAGCGATAGAAGGAGGAACACCAGGTCGCTTCCGAGTATAAGGCTTATGACATTGGGGGTGAGGTTACCAAGTGCAGCATCAGAGAGGCCGAGTCAGGGTTTTCTGGAGTAGGTGCAGGACACTAAGGTGGACAGCACGGAAAGCGGGGAGGCCAGGGAATAGTATCTCCGAACATGCGTGGTCGCTAGGGAAGAGGTGTGTAGAGGTCTGACGGACTGTCTTGTGATTGTTCTTGTGTGGCAAACCCAGTGTACAAGTGAGCCTGTTAGAAACATAGAGGCTAGGATGATTTGGAGTTAGGAACACAGCGTGGTATGAATCCCGTCAACGATGCAAGCGTAGTTGTTGCCGTGATGAAGTATTACCTGTTAGTATACAACATTACCGAAAGCGAGCAGTGGACGAGAGCTTGTTTCAGGGAGTTTTCTTCTTTCGAGCATGATGCAAGTGGATGATTATCTTGATACAGTTACACATTATCTGTAAGACAACTAAAGAAACAGTTATTGAAGTTGGTGAGATATAAGAATTTCAGCAACTTGCATGTGCACTTCCCTGTCAGAGGCAGCTAACGTTTATGATCACTGAAATTGTTGTGGGAATGTGATTTGCTTATCGAAGAAGATAGTGAGTGCAGAGGAGCTGTGGCAATTATTGAGATATTACAATTCCTGAAATTTATCGATCTACAGATACGATTTGTGGATTTGTACAGCCATGCATTTCTTTCTTTCATCGTAGCAAGAGCTACAGGAGTGGAAATTATTCGAAGCATTGAATGTAGCATGGGCATTATATTATTGTTTCAGTATCAGTATTTATTTTGTAGTAGTAGTTATTTATTTTGCGTGCACGAGTGGAGAATGAACGCGTAGTCTTGTCGTGCAGCTACTTTATTTCATTTGCTATTTTATTTATTGATCTGGGAGTGTGTCGAGAAACGGTTGCAGAAAAAGAGGCGGCTGGATGCTGGATAGGGACGTGATCCGGATGTGTGCAAGCGCGATCGCTTGGAAATCGTTCCGAGTCGTTCGGAGGTTTTTCCGAGACGTTGGGAAGTTCGTGTGGGAGTGTTCCGAGAGGCTGGGAGATTTTCCGAGACGTTGGGAAAATCCGTGCGGGAGTTTTCCGAGAGGCTCGGAGTTTGTTCCGAGACGTTCGGAGATCGTTCGGGATCTGGCGTGGTGAGCTGGAGCCACACCTGTTGTAGTGTATGCATGACCAGCGAAATGTATGCCTCTGCAGGATATTTTATTTCTAAGGCTGTTAGTTGCAGTCAATCTTAGCTAGCATTTTTATATTTCATTTCGCCTTTGAGGCAAGTAGTTAGCTTAGCGTTTAGACTTTTATTAACTATAAGTTTGCGTATCGCATCTTTTTACTAGTAGTGTTTGCCTACCTTAGTCATAATTATTTGACGCCAAGTGTTATCCTTGAAGAAGCCATTAGCGGAGTTAACCGGTACTAATAGGTTTTGTTGCTTTGACTGTTAGGTGTTACCCCTAACGTCGGATATCGTAGGTTTTTGCTATAGTGAAGAGGTTAGATTTTCAAGCTTAGGTTAGTAGAAGCTTAACCCCTCGATACCAGAGGATCCTTTTAGCATTAAGAGGAGCGGGATCGAGTACAAATTTAAATTTTAGGGAATTTAGGAAACTTA
>VFJK01000041.1 GCA_009886125.1 Geobacter sp.
ACCACCATTCACCTTGATGAAAGATTTTCCGGATATGCTTCCCTTCAAAAACAGCGACTCGTATCAGTTCGGCTGTAGTCATGGATAATACTCCTGGAATGAATCAAAAAACCGCCTCACCGGTCTTCCCGGCAGTGCGGCTTGCAGTCATCTATCTCTCTCCCACTCCCCAAAATGCAATTATGAAGGTTGAATTACTTGTGCTCTGGAGGGTATGAATTATGAAACAATGCCGTAATTTCAGTTCGCACTTCATGGTTTTCCTTGATCCTTGCACAGTTCCGGTCTCTGCTCCTTCAGCCAGGTTTCCACATCGCGCATCAATTCCTTTGCCGCGGAAATGCACTCTTCCATGGAAGTCTCGTCGATCCAGCCGCCGGAGTAATCCGTCAGGTTCCGCTTGCGGCGCAGCACATCGAACACGGCAGTCCTGCCGGTTGACAGGCCGATGGTATGCGGCAGTGACTGGATCACCGTCATATGGTGCCCCGGACGGTTCGTATCGGGTCGAAAACCATTCGCCATTATGGCGGCGAGCGCCAGCTGCATGACAGCGTTGTAGGCACTGTCGAAACGGGTCTCTGCACTGATCAGATCCACTTCGGCATCGGCAAGATTGCGTCGGGCGGCCTCCAACAGCCGTTTTATCTCTTCCCTGCCAGTCTCATGACTTTTCAGTTGACCGATTTTTTCGAGATTATGCAGGTTTTCCAAGGTCATGTTCACTACCTATGAGAAAAAGTTTCGGCTCGCCCATGATGCGGGTTACGAACTGGTCACCGCTATCCAGTTTGGCAATGAACTGCCCGTGGGGCATGACAACCGGATTGATTTCCCGGCCGAGTTTCCCGTGCATGTCCGCCAGGGCCACAACGACATCAGTAAACGAGACTGTCCCGACAACACAGACGTCTATATCGCTGACCGCCCGCTCTTCGCCCTTTGCCACGGAGCCGAACACAAAAGCGGCTGTCACTCTGTCGGCCAGCGGCAGCAATGCCGTACGGATGATATCTGCCAGGCCGCTTGTTTTGCGGAAGATGCCGGCCAGCTCGTTAAAAATCGGACAGTCACGGTTCGCCTGATAACGCACCTGGTTACCCGCCGCGTGACGTGACAAAAGACCGGCATCGGCAAGCAGCCTGAGTTCCCGGTGCAGCGAGCCAACCGGAACACCCGTCAGCCGGGAAATCTCCCTGACATGAACATGCTCTTCGGGACGCAACAGCAAAAGTGCCAGCACACGACGGCGGTAATCGCTGAAAAGGGTTTCCGCGAGACCGGTTGACTTGATCTGTTCAGTCTTTGATATCGTTCTCATATTAGCTTCGTTTGTAATGTATTTGAGAACACTTTGCAAGCATTTTTCGGATTATCTGATTGCTGTCGATGCCGGAAACAGCTTGCACCCCAACAAGGCAAGTATGAATTATGGATGATGAACTTATCAAAGCAATTATGAATGCTGAATTATGAATTATGAAAAAAGGCCTTAACCTCATACTTCATAACTCATACTTCATAATTATCCTTGTTCCTTACACTTCTTCGCTATCGTGGTGAAGATTGCCAGTAGCTCAT
>VFJK01000013.1 GCA_009886125.1 Geobacter sp.
CGAGGTTGTCTCCTTTTTTGACCCCTAAGGCGAGCAGGCCTTTGGCTACCTGGCGACAGCGCTGGTTGAACTCTTCCCAGGTGTACCTGAGGCCGCGCTCGGGATACACAAGGGCGTCGTACGTCGGATACCGCCGGGCTATGTCATCCAGTAGGCCGCCTACGGTAAGGGTTATCTGGTTCGACATGGTTATCCTCCTTGAGTCCTTGAGTGTATATGAAGTTCAGTTGTAGCGTGATATTGTGGCCGGCCGGGGCCGTTTCTCACGGAAACAGCCGGGGCTTTGGGTGATAACGCGGTCATTGTCATTGCCGGTCGTCCCGGGGCCAGCCGCCGGAATTACCGGCAGTGGTGCAGAAGCAGAGGCGTTGCAGTGAGAAACGGCTCCGGCTGGCCACGCTTGACTGTTGTGACACGGACGCTGACCGTTCGGTTCAAAACCTGGCCGAGCCTGCGCCTCGGGCCCGGGCTACGCGCGATCCGGATGGCCGGCCGAGTATCTCGGAAATATAATTGCCGGCTTCGATCAAAAGGTCAAGATCGACGCCGGTCTCGATACCGAGTCCGTTCAGCATGTAGAGCAGGTCCTCACTGGCAACGTTGCCGGCAGCGCCGGTTGCGTAGGGGCAGCCCCCCAGACCGGCCACCGAGCTGTCGATGACCGATATGCCCCGTTCCAGAACCGCCAGGATGTTGGCCAGAGCCTGACCGTAGGTATCATGAAAATGCACCGCCAGTTTTTCCCGCGGCACCTTGTCTGCCACCGCATCCGCCATTGCCTGCGCTTTGCCCGGCGTGCCGACACCGATAGTGTCGCCGAGAAAGATCTCATAGCAGCCAAGGGCAAACATTCGCGCAGCGACATCAGCCACCGCTGCCGGTGCGATCTCTCCTTCGTACGGACAGCCAAGCGCACAGGAGACCGCTCCGCGCACCTTGACGCCACGCTTTGCGGCAGCTTTTGTCACCTTGGCAAAGCGTTCGATACTCTGTTCGATCGAACAGTTGATATTTTTCTGTGAAAACGTCTCCGACGCTGCACCGAATACCGCCACTTCGGTAGCCCCGGCAGCAACCGCCGCCTCGAACCCCTGCAGGTTCGGCACCAGTACCGGGTAAGAGACCCCCGGCCTGCGCCTGATACCGGCCATGACCTGGGCGTTGTCAGCCATCTGCGGCATCCATTTGGGGGAGACGAAGCTGGTAGACTCGATCGAAGCCAGACCGGCCGCGGTCAACCGATCGATCAGCTCGATCTTGACATCAAGCGGGACGATCAGCCGCTCTTTCTGCAGGCCGTCGCGCGGACCGACCTCGACGATCTTGACGAATTTCGGCAGTCTCATCCCTCAGCCTCTTCAATAGCGAATGCCAGGAGTTCGGCACCTTCGCTGACGACTGAGCCGACACTGAAGTGAATGGACTCCACAACGCCGTCGCGCGGCGCAGCAATAGTATGCTCCATTTTCATCGCCTCCATGATCATCAGCGGAGTCCCCTTGACTATCTGCTCTCCGGGCGCTACTAGCACTGCGACGATCTTGCCCGGCATGGGAGCGGTCAGTCGCCCTCCGGCAACCTCCTGTTCATTGACATGGGCAAGCGGGTCAAAAAGAGTCAGGCGGTGACTGCGCCCCTGTATGACGATGACCAGGTCTTCACCGTGGCGGACCACCGTGGCCTTGCAGCGCGATCCATCCAGATCTGCCAGCAGATCACCGTTATCATCAAGCGTCCCGCGCACTTTGAGACTTCCGCCGGGAAGTTCGAGCAGGTAGCCGTCAGGGCGGTAATGAGCTGTGATACTGAGATCCAGATCGGCATCACGAAAAAGCAGCTGATGATGGTTGTCCCCGTTCATGCGCCAGCCATTGGTCTGATGCCAGGGTGACCAGGGGTCAATAGAAAGAAGTGCTGCCTGCTGAGCCTCACGCGAGCGCTTCAGCAGTACATACAGCGAGGCAAGCGCCAACTGCTGGTCGGAGGCCGGTCTGGTCTCAGGGAACAGCACCGTACGGTGTCGCTCGATAAAGCCGGTATCCAGATCAGCAGCGGCAAATGCAGGATGACTCGCGAGAGAAGCCAGAAACTCGATATTGGTGGTCACGCCAACGACCTGATAGTCGCCCAGAGCAGCTGCCAGCCGGCGGAGTGCTCCGCTGCGGTCGGTATCCCAGACGATCAGCTTGGCGATCATCGGGTCGTAGTGGATGCTGACTTCATCCCCGGCCCGGACACCGGTGTCGATCCTGACATGGGTGTTTTCCAGAGGAGTGCGCAGATGCTTCAGTGTGCCGATGGAAGGGAGGAAGTCGCGCTGGGGGTCTTCAGCGTAGATACGCACCTCGATGGCGTGGCCGTTTATTGCCAGCTGCTCTTGGCTGCAGGGGAGTTGCTCACCGAAAGCCACCCGGAGCTGCCATTCCACCAGGTCCTGACCGGTGATCATCTCGGTGACCGGATGCTCGACCTGGAGACGGGTGTTCATCTCCATGAAAAAGAACGAGCCGTCCTCGTCCAGCAGGAACTCGACTGTTCCGGCGCCGACATAGCCGATTGCCCGGGCCGCAGCCACAGCAGCTGCACCCATGCGGCTGCGCAACTCTGCCGACATCCCCGGTGCCGGCGCCTCTTCGAGCACCTTCTGGTGACGGCGCTGGATGGAGCAGTCCCGCTCGAACAGATGGATAACATTTCCGTGAGCGTCGGCGAAAACCTGGATCTCCACATGACGCGGTCTGGTCAGATATTTTTCCAGCAGAATCCGGTCATCATCGAATCCTGACAGTGCTTCCCGTTTTGCTCCTGCAAGGGCATCATCAAAGGCCGCGGTCTCCCAGACCACCCGCATACCCTTGCCGCCCCCGCCGGCACTGGCTTTGATCAGTACCGGATAACCGATCCTGTCGGCAGCAGCCCGGAGCAGATCCGGGTCCTGATCCTCGCCGTGGTATCCAGGTACCAACGGTACGACCGCCTCTTCCATGATCTGCTTGGCAGCGCTTTTTGAGCCCATGGCACGGATAGCAGCCGTCGGCGGACCGATAAACACCCACCCCGCGTTAGTACATGTTTCAGCAAAATCGGCATTCTCCGATAGGAACCCGTAGCCGGGGTGGATGGCCTGAGCCCCGCTCCTTTTCGCCGCGTCAAGGATAAGTTCAGGACAGAGGTAACTCTCTCTCGCCGGTGCCGGTCCGATGCGAAGCGCCTCATCCGCCAGCGTCACATGCAGAGATCCGGCATCGGCATCGGAGTAAACGGCAACAGTGCGGATACCGAGGCGGCGGGCGGTCCGGATGACGCGGCAGGCGATCTCGCCCCGGTTGGCTATCAGGATTTTAGCGAACATTTCGGTGTCCTTTACAAACAATAGCTGGATTTTTCATTATGAATCAACCCACCCCGGTTTTCGTTTCTCCAGGAAGGCTGACAACCCTTCCTGCCCTTCTGCTGATACCCGTCGGTCGGCAATGCGTCCGGCAGTATCACTGATCAGGGCATCGTCCAGCGAATGCCCGGCAACCGCGGCAATGAGCCGCTTGGCTTCAGCCATTGCGAGAGGCCCGTTCTTCAGAAGATGTTCACACAGCTGATCACCCCGCTCCAGAAGTGCAGCAGAATCTTCGACCAGTTCATGAACAAGTCCGAGCCGGTGGGCTTCCGGAGCAGCAAATGATTCGGCACTCAGAAAATAGCGCCGGCAGGCACGTTCACCGATGGCAGCGATCAGATAGGGAGAGATGACCGCCGGGATCAGGCCGAGTCTGACTTCGGAAAGACAGAACATGGCGCTCCTGATGGCCAGAGCCATATCACAGCAGGCCACCAGACCGACTCCGCCGCCGAACGCCGACCCCTGGACCAGCGCTATGGTAGGCTTGCTCAGCCGGTTCAGCGTCTGCATCAGTCCAGCCAGTCCCATGGCATCGGCAAGGTTCTGCTCACGGGTGTAGGTCGCCATCCGTCGCATCCAGCCGAGATCCGCGCCAGCTGAAAAACTCTTGCCGCTCCCTGCGAGCCGAACGATACGAACCCGTTCATCAGCCTCAAGGCGTTTCAGTTCGACTGTCAGATCTGCGATCAGCAGGTCATCGAAGGCATTGTGCAGCTCGGGCCGGTTCATGGTGAGGGTGGCTACGCCCCGGTCGTCGATGGTGGTCTGAATGGTCGAATTCATGAATTCTGTCCTTCTGGCAGTTGAGCACTGCCGTAATGAGTACCTTGGAGCTGTTTCGTCGCAATTCTTGGCGAAATGAAGCGTTAAGCAGCAGATACTGTCTGAGCGCAGCGAGTTTATCTGCTGTAGCGAAATGAGCCTGGAAGTGCAGAAACGGCTCCGCAGCACGAATGCAGGCAGTGCTCAACTGCCCACTTCGCGTCCCCATCTACATGCGGAACACACCGAACTTCGTCTTTTCCGGCGGAGCATTTAAAGATGCAGAAATCGCCAGTCCCAGCACCATCCGGGTATCTGCCGGATCGATGATGCCGTCGTCCCACAATCGGGCGCTGGCATAATAAGGATGCCCCTGATCTTCGTACTGTTGCCGGATCGGCGCCTTGAAGGCGTTCTCATCTTCACCGCTCCAACTCTCCCCACGCAGCTCCATGCCATCGCGCTTGACCTGTGCCAGCACACTGGCAGCCTGTTCACCGCCCATGACCGAGATGCGTGCATTGGGCCACATCCAGAGGAAGCGCGGACCGTAGGCCCGACCGCACATACCGTAGTTGCCGGCACCGAAGCTGCCGCCGATAAGGACGGTGAACTTCGGGACAGCAGCGCAGGCCACAGCAGTGACCATCTTGGCGCCGTCACGGGCTATGCCGCCTGCTTCATACTTGCTGCCGACCATAAAACCGGAGATGTTCTGCAGAAAGATCAGCGGAATGCCGCGCTGACAGCAGAGTTCGATGAAATGGGTCCCCTTGAGAGCCGACTCGGAGAAGAGGATGCCGTTGTTGGCCACTATCCCGACCGGATACCCCCAAATATGGGCAAATCCGCAGATGAGTGTAGTGCCGTACAGCTGCTTGAATTCGTCGAACTCGGAGCCATCGACGACCCGGGCAATGATCTCGCGAACATCATACGGCTTGCGTGTGTCTGTCGGGATTATGCCATACATCTCCGTTGCAGCGTAAAGAGGTTCCTTCGGTTCACGCAGAGCCAGCGCCGGTTTTTTGACCCGGTTCAGGTTATTGATGATACGCCGCGCTATGGCCAATGCATGACCGTCATCAGCGGCGTAATGGTCGGTCACGCCGGAAGTGCGGCAGTGGACATCGGCGCCGCCGAGCTCTTCTGCGCTGACGACCTCACCGGTTGCCGCCTTCACCAGCGGCGGACCGGCCAGGAAGATCGTCCCCTGATTCCTGACGATGATGCTCTCGTCGGACATGGCCGGCACATAGGCTCCCCCGGCGGTACAGGAGCCCATGACCACGGCGATCTGGGGGATCCCCTGACCCGACATGGTAGCCTGGTTGTAGAAGATGCGGCCGAAATGGTCGCGATCAGGAAAGACCTCGTCCTGGAGGGGGAGGAACGCCCCGCCGGAATCGACCAGATAGATGCAGGGAAGATTATTCTCTTTGGCGATCTCCTGGGCACGCAGGTGCTTTTTGACCGTGATCGGGTAATACGTACCACCCTTGACCGTTGCATCGTTGGCAATGATGACGCACTCCTGACCCTGGACCCGGCCGATACCGGTGATGATGCCGGCTGCCGGCACCTCCTCGCCATACATCCCCCAGGCCGCGAACTGCGACAACTCCAGAAAAGGCGAGCCGACGTCGAGAAGTTGGCGGATCCGCTCACGCGGCAGGAGTTTGCCACGCTCCAGATGTTTTTTACGGGCCTTTTCATCACCGCCCAGAGTGATGACGCCAGCCTTGTCGCGCAGATCTGCCACCAGTGAACCCATGAGTCCGGCATTACTGCGGAACTCTTCCGATGAGGTGCTGATGGCGCTCTTGAGTATAGTCACGGATTAATCTCCTCTTTGGCCGGATATCAACTAAGGCGCGGTCTCATTAAACAGCTCCCGACCGATCAGCATGCGCCGTATCTCGCTCGTCCCGGCACCGATCTCGTAGAGCTTGGCATCCCTGAGCAGTCGTCCGGTTGAATATTCGTTGATATAGCCGTTGCCGCCCAGGATCTGGATCGCCTCCAGCGCCATCCAGGTAGCCTTCTCCGCCGCATAGAGTATGGCCCCGGCTGCGTCCTTGCGGATCGCGTTGCGGCCGCTGCATGCATGGGCTACTGCGTAGACATAGGCACGACAGGCGTTCATGGTGCTGTACATGTCTGCTATCTTCCCCTGCATCAGCTGAAACTCTCCGATCGCCTTGCCGAACTGCCTCCGCTCGTGGATATACGGGATAACCACATCCAGGCAAGCCCTCATGATCCCCAGGGGGCCGGCGGCAAGCACAGCACGCTCATAATCCAGGCCGCTCATCAGGATCTTTACCCCTTCCCCCAGATTGCCCATAACATTTTCTGCCGGCACTTCGCAATCCACGAACACCAGTTCGCAGGTATCGGATCCGCGCATACCGAGCTTGTCCAGTTTCTGGGCTGTCGAGAATCCTTTGAACCCCTTCTCTATCAGAAAAGCGGTGATCCCTTTGGAACCTGCATTTATGTCGGTCTTGGCATACACCAGCAGAGTATCGGCATGCGGCCCGTTGGTGATCCACATCTTGGTTCCGTTCAGGATGAAGCGGTCTCCCACCCGGTCAGCCCGAAGCCGCATGCTGACGACATCCGACCCTGCCCCGGCTTCGCTCATCGCCAGAGCGCCGACATGCTCGCCGCTGATCAGTTTTGGCAGGTAGCGCCGCTTCTGCTCTTCGCTGGCATTGCGGTAGATCTGGTTGATGCAGAGATTGGAATGCGCACCATAGGCAAGAGCGACCGCAGCCGAAGCCCGGCTGATCTCTTCGATGGCCACGACATGCTCAAGGTAGGTCATTGCCGACCCGCCATACTCCTCGGAAACGGTGATCCCGTGCAGACCCAGATCTCCCATTTTCCGCCAGAGATCCATCGGGAAGTGGTTCTCACGGTCAATATCCGCTGCCCTGGGCGCAATCTCGGCTCGCGCAAATGCCTTTACCGTGTCCCGCAGCAAATCGGCTGTTTCGCCCAGATCAAAATTGAGTGTCGGATACGGTTTCATAACTCGCCCTCTCTTATTCTGTTCCTCTAAAACGTTGATGCTACCTTATGATCCGGAGTAGCTGCCGTCCCTTTTTTCCAGAAAAGCGCTGACCGCTTCCCG